>JBEGTJ010000001.1:0-63918 GCA_041179465.1 Bacteroidota bacterium
TGGACCTACCTGCTGGCCAACTGCGACGTGAAGCTGCAGCGCGTATCTCCGCCGGCTTCGGCCGCCCCCGCTACCGGCTCCCACAAGGCCGCCCACCACATTCAGCACCGCCTGATTGCCGAAACATTTGATTGCTAAAATCCCCCTCGAACCATGATCCTTGATATGAAGGTGCCCTCTCCGGGCGAATCGATTAGCGAAGTTGAAATCGCCACTTGGCTGGTGAGCTCGGGCGACTACGTCGAGAAGGACCAGGCGATTGCCGAGGTGGATTCAGACAAAGCGACGCTGGAGCTTCCGGCCGAGGCCGCAGGCGTGATCGAGATTTTGGTCGAGCCCGGAACCACCGTGGCCGTGGGCCAAGTCGTGTGCCGCATCGACACGTCGGCCGCGGCGCCCGAGGGCGGAGCCAAGCCCGCCGCCAGCGCGGTGCCTAACCCGATGCCCGTGGCTGCCGCCCCGGCACCTGCAGCCGCAACCGCGACCTACGCGACCGGCACGGCCTCACCGGCCGCTAAAAAAATTCTTGCCGAGAAGGGCATGGACGCTAGCCAAGTTGCCGGAACGGGCAAGGACGGCCGCATCACCAAAGAAGACGCCGTCAACGCCAAGGTTTCGATGGGCACCGCCTCGTCCGCCGGGCGCGGCGAGACCCGCACCCGCATGAGCGCCCTTCGCCGCAAGCTGGCGACCCGACTCGTGAGCGTGAAAAACGAGACGGCCATGCTGACCACCTTCAACGAGGTCGACATGAAGCCCATCATGGACCTTCGCAAAGAATACAAAGACGCGTTTGCTGCCAAGCACGGCGTCGGACTTGGGTTCATGAGTTTCTTCACCTTGGCTTCGGTGCGCGCCCTCAAAATGTTTCCGGCCGTGGCCAGCATGATCGACGGCGACGACATGGTGTCCTTTGACACCACCGACATTTCGGTCGCCGTGAGCGGACCCAAGGGCCTGATGGTTCCCGTGCTCCGCAACGCCGACCAAATGAGCTTTGCCGACGTCGAAGCGGGCATCAAGGACCTCGCCACCAAGGTGCGCGACGGCAAAATCAGCGTCGACGAGATGACGGGCGGATGCTTCACCATCACCAACGGCGGCGTGTTCGGTTCCATGCTCTCGACCCCGATCATCAACCCGCCGCAAAGCGCAATCCTCGGAATGCACAACATCGTCGAACGCCCCGTAGTGCGCGACGGCCAAATTGTGGTGCGCCCGATTATGTACGTGGCCATGAGCTACGACCACCGCATCATCGACGGCCGCGAATCGGTCGGCACCCTCGTCGCCATCAAGGAAGCCCTAGAAAACCCTGTCGAGCTGCTCATGGGCGGCGACGTGAAGGCGGGACTTGGGTTGTAGCAGCTAGCTACTAGCTACTAGCTGCTTGGCCCCTCGCGCTCCGAGCAGAGCCTAACTTTGCGGCATGCTGCTGATAGATACCCACACCCATTTGGATAATCCGCAACTCGCTCCGGACCGGGCCGAGGTGTTTGCGCGCATGAAGCAGGCGGGGGTAGGGCTGGCGCTCATTCCCAACGTCGACGACGAGAGCTGGCCGCGCATGCTGGCCCTACAGGCGGAGTACCCTGAGGGGGTGCGGTTGATGCTCGGACTGCATCCCTGCCATGTGGGCGAGGACTGGTCTGAAGTGCTCGACCGCTACGAGGCCCTCTGGACGGCCACCCCGGAGGCGTTCGTGGCCGTGGGCGAACTCGGACTGGACCTTTACTGGGACCGGACTACGCTGGACCGTCAGGTAGCGGCCTTGGAGCGCCAGCTGGAGTGGTGCCTGCGCTGGGACAAGCCGTTCAGCATGCACGTGCGCGAGGCCTGGGGGCCGACGATGGACGTGCTTCGGGCGTGGAAGGGGCGGGGCCTACGCGGTGTGCTGCACTGCTTTACAGGCTCGCGCGAAATCGCTGAAGAACTCATCGGCATGGATTTTTACCTCGGAATCGGGGGCGTCGCGACGTTTCCGAAGGCGGGAGTGACGGACGTGCTTCGGGCTGTAGGCCTGGAGCGCGTGGTGCTTGAAACCGATTCGCCGTACCTGGCGCCGGTTCCGTTCCGCGGCAAGCGCAACGAGAGCGCCTACCTGCGCCGGGTCGCCGAACATCTGGCCGTGGAGCTCGACCGCACGGTGGCGGAGGTCGCTGAAGTCACCAGCCGGAATGCGCGGCATATCTTCGGATTGTGAAACTGCTGATCCTTTATACCGGCGGAACCATCGGCATGGTCGCCCAGCGCGACGGGAGCCTGGTTCCGTTCCACGCCGACGCCCTGCGTGCCAACGTGCCTGATTTGGCCCGACTCGCGGCCGATGTTGAATGCCGCAGCTTGGGTGAGCCCAAAGACTCGTCCGACGTGGGACCCGAGGATTGGCGCGCGATGGCCGAAGCCCTTTGGGCGGCCCGAGAGGAATTCGACGGGTTTGTGGTACTGCACGGCACCGACACCATGGCCTACAGCGCCAGCGCCCTGAGCTTTATGCTGGGCGGCTCGTTCGGCAAACCGGTGGTGCTCACCGGCAGCCAGGTTCCGCTCGGCGTGCTGCGCAGCGACGGCCGCGACAACTTGCTCACGAGTCTCGAAATTGCGATGCTCCGCGACGCCCACGGGGCCGCGCGGGTGCGCGAAGTCACGGTCTTCTTTGAAAACCGACTTTTTCGCGGAAACCGCGTATACAAGCATTCCGCCCGGCAGTTTGACGCGTTCCACAGCCCCAACTACCCCGAGCTGGGCCGCAGTGGGGTGGAACTCGTGCTGCACCGCAAGCGCCTCTGGCAGCCCGACCTGAGTGAAGGCCGCCGCACCGAGCTTAACCCCAACGTCGCCGTGGCGACCCTGACGCCGGGAATGCCGGAGTCCGCCCTGCGCGCCATGCTGCTGGGCAGCGGAGCCGACGGCGTCGTGATGCAAACCTTGGGAAGCGGCAACGCTCCGGCATGGCCCTGGCTGGCCGACCTGCTGGCCGAGGCCCAAGCGGCCGGAGTTCGCCTGGCCCACGTATCGCAGTGCCGCGCCGCGTCGCCTTCGCCTTCAAACTATGCGTCGGGCAAGGTAATTCAGACCGCGGGCGTGTGGGAGTCGGGCGGAATGACCCTCGAGGCCGCCGTGGTCAAGATGATGCTCGTCCTCGCCTTAGCGCCCGAGCGTCAGGCGGAGGCCTGGTCCGCGAGCTGGGCCGGCGAACGCGACTAAGACCGCGTCCCCCAAACCCAGCACGGCCGACGGGCCATAAAAAAGCCGCCCCCCGAAGGAGGCGGCTCGTTCACTCCCGGAGGAGGTCTCGATTAGTTCATTACCGTCACACGGGCTACGGCGCTGCTGCCGTCGGCGAAGAAGGCGGTCACGAAGTAGACTCCGTTGGCGAACTGCGTGGCGTCAAGCTGGGTGCCGTGGACACGGGCCACCACTTCGCCTACGCTGTTGGTCAGGATTACGGCGGCGAGGTCTTCGCGCGTCGTGGCAATGTTGATCACCGTATTGGTCGGGTTCGGGAACACGCGGAGGTCGTTCGCCGAAGATTCGCCAAGTCCGACGCACGCTTCTACAACCACGGTCGTCGTAGCGCTGTTGGCGCAACCGTTGGCGTCGGTGTAGCTGTACGTGATCGTGTGCGATCCCACACCGGCGGTGGCGGGGTCAAAGCTGGCTCCGGATACGCCGTTTCCGCTGAAGGCTCCGCCTGAAGGGGCGCCAGCCAATACTACGGGGCCGTAGTTCACGCACGTGGTGTCGCTGAAGGCGAGTACCGTCACGGCGGGAAGGTTATTGACCACAATCGTCTTGCTGGTTGCGGCGCTCGTGCAGCCGTTGGCAGTTACCGTTACCGAGTACACTCCGGCGTTGGCGGCGGTTGCGTTGGCAATGCTCACGCTGGCGCCGGTGCCGCTGAAGTTGGGTCCGCTCCAAGTGAAGGTCGCCCCCGTAGCGCTGGAGGTGGCCGTAAGCTGGATCGTTTCGCCTGCGCAGAGCACCGAGTCGACTACGGTCACGCTGGCGGCAGCCGGGGCTGACGGGTTGGCGACCGAGTACGGTCCGAAGGTCGAAGCACAGCCCGTGGCGTTCGTGGCCGTCAGGTTGTACACGCCTGCCGGAACGTTGGTCAGGTTGGCGGTGGTGCCCACGGAAACGTTGGCGCTGTTGGTCCAGTTGTAGGTCAGGCCGGTGCCGGTCACGGTCACGCCCGTGATCGATCCGTTGGAAAGTCCGCAACCTGCGTCCGTAACCGTTGGCGTACCGCTCAAGCTCGGCGCGGCATCAACGGCAACGCTGAAGGTGGCCGTGTCGGCGCAACCGGCAACGTTCGTACCGATCACCGTGTAGGTGGTGTTGGCCGTGGGGCTCACCGTCAAGGTGTTGGTGGTCGTGCCGTTGTTCCACAGGTAGGTAGCACCTCCGGCGGCGGTCAAGGTAACGCTCTGGCCGGCGCACACCGTGGCCGTTCCGGTTACCGTTACGGTCGGACGGGCTTCTACCGCAACCGTGGCCGTCGTGCTGTTGGAGCAGCCTGAGCCGTCGGTAATCGTAACCGTGTAGCTTCCGGCTGCAGAAACCGTGATGCTCTGCGTCGTAGCGCCTGTGCTCCAGAGGTAGCTGTAGCCCGCGGGGGCAGCAAGGGTCGTGCTCGAGCCCTGGCACACCGTGAGGGAACCGGTAAGGGTCGGTGCCGCCAAGCCGCACGCGATGTTGTTCGCAAACGGAGCCGCCGTGAACGACGCGCCCGTCAGGGCCACCGAGTTAGCGCCCGGACGGTAGTCGGGTGCCGTGTAGTTGTACGGGGTCGTCAAGATGTTGGCAGAGCTCAGCAGCGAGTCGTTGGCGTTGGCGCCAAAGAAGGCCTTGATGTCGAACGAAGCGCTCGTCTTGTAGAAGCCCTGGGCCGGACGGTAGCCTGCCAAAATGTTGTTTTTGAACAACAGGTTTCCGCTCGTGGCTTGACCTTCAGTCGAGGCGCCGTCGATAAAGAGGCCCTTTTTGAAGTCCATGAAAATCGAGTTGTGGATTTTCATTTCGCTGTTGCGGCGCAGGCGAAGCGCGCGTTCGTGCTTCGGATCAATCGTCGCGTTGACGTTTCCGCGAAGCGGACCTACGGCCGTCACGTTGGAGAACGTAGCGGCGGTTTTGGGAATGTTGCTTGAACCGCTGCCGTCGTTGTCGCACTCAAAACCTTCTGAAGTCGAGCCCGAAGACTGGTCCGCGATGGCCGGATCGCGAACGATCAGGGCAAACTGGATTTGTCCGCGGAAGCCGAAGTCGCAGTCCATGTCGTCGTCGAGGCCGCGGTAGGCCACCAGGTGCTTGGCGTTCACCGTTCCGCCGAACCACTCAAAGGAGTCGTCGTTGGTGTACGAAGTCTGAACGTAGTCGATCACCGTGTTGCGGCCTACGGAACCCAAGGTGAGTCCGTTGATTTCTTTGTCGATTTGGTAGGCGTAGCCACCGAACTCGATGCGCACGTACTTCAGAACGCCGCTGTTGTCGTTGTCGTTGGGGGTAGCGCCACCGCCGTACTCTGAGTCGGCTGACACGGGAAGGCCTTCGATGTTGCCGATGCCGGCGGGCGTGCCCGCAGCGGCGTTGGCCGGAAGGTTGTTGGCGGCCTTACCGAGCAGAATGATTCCGCCCCAGTCGCCAATCGCACGGTTGCCGACGCCGCCGCTCGAGGTGAAGACAATCGGAGCGTTCTTCGTTCCGTTGGCGATCAGCTTCGAACCCTTGGTGATGATCAGGGCCGATCCCGCAGTTGCTTTGTTGCCGCGAACCACGGTTCCGGCTTCAATCGTCAGCGTGGCTCCATCCTTAACGTAGATCGGACCGCTGATGAGGTAGGTGTTGTTGGCCGTCCAGCGCGTGTCGACCGTGATGTTGGCGGCTACGGTAACCGTCGGCGCCGGGTAAATCGTGTTGGCGGGGTCCCAGTTGGTCCAGGTGTCGGTCCACATGGGCTCTGGAGCCGGGGCAAAGGCACCGCGGAACGAGGTCGTAGTGAACTGCGGGAAACCTTGGTCGTTGAAGTCGACGTTGCTCAAGGCCAATGAGCCGGCCGCAGGACGGTAGTCCGGAGCAGTGTAGCTGTAGGGGCTCACCAAGAGGTTGGCGGCGCTCAACAGCGTGTCGTTCATGTTGTCGACGATCCACTTCTTCGAGTTAAACGTGGCCGACGTGGTTACGATCTTGTTGGAAGGCTGGCAGCCTGCAATGATGTTGTTGCGGAAGCGCAGCAGGTCCTCACCGGCGCGGAGTTCGGTCGTGGTTCCGTCGATGTGGATTCCGCGCTTAAAGTCCATGAAAATGGAATTGAAAATCTTCATCTCGCTGTTGCGGCGCAGGCGAAGGGCGCGCTCAAACTTGCTGTTGATCGTGGCGCTGGGGTTGCCGCGAAGCGGGCCAATAGCGGTGAAGTTGGCAAACATTGCCGCCGTCTTGGGCGTGTTGGTCGAGCCGCTTCCGTCGTTGTCGCACTCAAAACCCTCAGAGGTTGAGCCCGAAGACTGGTCGGCGATGTTCGGGTCGCGCACAATCAAACCGAACTGCACTTTACCGCGGAAACCGAAGTCGCAGTCCATGTCGTCGTCCAAGCAGCGGTAGGCCACCAGGTGCTTGGCGTTCACGGTTCCACCGAACCACTCAAAGGCGTCGTCGTTGACAAATGAAGCCTGCAGGTAGTCGATTTCCGTGGCGGCACCGACCGATCCAAAAGTGAATCCGTTGATTTCCTTGTCAATCTGGTAGGCATATCCTCCAAACTCCAGGCGGACGTACTTCAGCACGCCGCTGTTGTCGTTGTCGTCGGGGGTAGCTCCGCCGCCGTACTCTGAGTTGGTCGAAACGGGCAAACCCTCGATGTTGCCGATGCCGGCGGGCGTTCCCGCAGCGGCGTTGGCCGGAAGGTTGTTGGCGGCCTTACCCAAAAGCACAATTCCGCCCCAGTCGCCAATCTGGCGGCTGCCGGGAGCGGCGCTCGAGGTGAAGACAATCGGCTGGCTCGCGGTACCCGCGGCGATCAGTTTGGCGCCTTTCGTCACGATGAGCGCTGAACCGGCCGTTGCGACGTTGCCCCGAACTACGGTTCCGGGCTGAATCGTCAGTACGGCATTGTTGGTCACATAAATCGGACCTGAAATAAGGTACACGTTGTTGGACGTCCACGTCGTGTTCGACGTGATGTTGGCGGCCACGGTGACCGTGGGCGTGCCGTACACGGTGGTCTGGGGATCCCAGTTAGTCCATCCGTTGGTCCACATGGGCGTGGGAGCTGGAGCGAATGCGCCGCGGTAGTCCGTGGGCTCAAACTTCCAGTTCACTTGGGCAAACGACGAGGTCGTAAGGGCCGCAAAAAGAAGGAGTGCGATTTTTTTCATGCGTAGGTTTACTATGTGGTGCAAACCTACCCGGAGAATACTACCTCAATTTTACCGCATCGTTATAGTTCCGTAACTCCAATGCAACGCCAATGTTAAGCGCTTAAAGTTGGTAGGTCAGACCCAGCGAGACGGTCGGTCCGAAATGGGTCCGCCACATCTGGTCGTCGCCCTCAGACCAACGCTGGTCGTTGTTGATGTCGTTGAAGAAAATCAAGTCGGGGGCCAGCAAGTCGCGGGCGGTAAACTTCAGGCTGAGCTTCTTGTTGACCTCCTGATTGATCGAGAGGTCGAGCACCGCGCGCCCTTTTTCCCACACGCTGGGCTCTTGGCTGGAGCCCACGATGAAAATTCGGTCGCCTACTTGGTTGAACGCGGCGCTCACCGTAGTGCCCGACTCTTCGTTTTGGTACTGAACGCCCGCATTGATTACGTAGGGCGATTGACCTTGGAGCGGACGAATCGAGTCCGTCGCCGTGCTGGAATTCAGCGTCACGCGCGAGCGGATCAAGGCGTAGTTCGCAAACACCGTGACCTTGCTCCACAGGGCGTGGTCGGAGGCTCCGATCAGGGTGCCCACCAAGAGGCGGCCTTCGAGCTCCAGTCCGTAGTCAACCGCCTTGGGTACGTTGACAAACGTGTACTCCGTTACCACATCTTCGCGGGTAGCCTGCTCGATGGGGTTGGTGAAGTTCTTGTAAAAACCGGTCACCGACAGCACCTGGCCCTTGCCCGGGTACCACTCGTAGCGCGCGTCAAAGTTGTCGATGGTGGAACGCACCAGGCTGGGGTTGCCCGTGACCACGTAGCGGGTCTGGAAGTCATAGAACGCAAAAGGCGCCAGTTCGCGGAATTCCGGACGGTTCAGGGTGCGCGAGTACGAAAGGCGCAGATTCTGTGCGTCGTTCACGCTGTAGATGAAGTTCACCGAAGGCAGGAAGTCGAGCTTGCTGCTCTCGACCTGCACGGTGTCGTTGTTGTCGGTTTTTGAGTACAGGTTTTGCTCGAAATTCTCCGCGCGGACGCCCCAGTTGATGCGCGTTTTTTCCATGATGCGCGTGTCCAACTGCAGAAAACCGTAGCTCAGCGTCGCGTTGGCCAGGTAGGAGTCCGACGACTTCGTCCCTTCGCGCATGGAGAACCCGGTGGTGGCGTTCATGTTGCCGTTGGCAAAAATTCCGTCAATGGGCTGGTTCAGCAGCGACTGATCAAACGACATGAAGTTGGCCAGCACGTACCCGAACTGACGCGCGGTGTAGGATCGGTCGCGGTACTGCGCGCCGGCGCCCATTTTGAGGTTGTTGCGAAGCCCCACCTTGACCATATCCACGGGCAGCTCAAACGTGGCTTGGCCGCTTGTGATGCCTTCGAGGTTCAGGCCATAAAAACGGCTGCCTGAGTAGTCGGGGCCCACCGAGGTCGAGGTGATGCCCGCGCGCCAGGCCGTGTCGGCCACGTCGGTGTCGCCGTAGTACAGGGTGTTCCGCAGGTTGGGCACGCTGCGCGAAATGCCGCTGTAGGCTCCGATCCACTGAAACTTGCCTTTAAACGACTCGAAGTAGTGCGAGCCGTTGAGCTGGCTGCTCACAATTTGGTTGTTGGTGAACCAGCGGGCGCTTTGGCGAAGCACTTGGTTGGGGGCGTCGATGGGCTGGCGCGTTCCGTAGCGCATCAGCACCCGGTCCTGCGAAGTGATGGAGTACAAATTCTTCCAGCCGATGGTGGTGTTGGGGCCCACACTGTACGAAACGTTGGCGAGCGCACCCGCAAGCGTGTTCACCACGTAGTTGTCGTCGAGCAGGTCGCTCTCCATGAGCGAAGGTTCGCTCGAGCCGACGGCGTTCTGCCACGATTGGCGGCGCGTCGTGTTGTACTGGTTGCTTTGGCTGTACGTCAGTGCATAAATGACGCCCAAGCGGTTGGCGCCGAGTTCCTTGCTGCCTCCGCCGCTGTACTGAAGCGAGAGGGCCGGCAAAAACATCTTATTCTGCAGCCCCCAGTCGTTCTGGAACTTTTGGGCGACCCCAACGCGCTCCGCCGAGGAGAGCAAAAACATCTGGTTCGAGGTCGGCACGCCTTGCGGAAGCGCGCGGGCACCGTTGTCGAGGCCCAGCCAGTCGGTGGAACTGCCTTGGTAGTCGAGACGGTCCTTGAACGTGGTAATCGTATTGTAGCTGCTCGAAAAACTCACCTCTTGAAAAGCCTTTCCGGGAAAGCTCTTGGTGTTCACCTGGATCACGCCGCCGGCAAACTCACCGGGAAGCTCCGCCGAGGCCGTCTTGACGATCACGAGGTTGTCGAGCAAGGCCGCGGGAAACACGTCAAACGCAAACGCCTTGCGGTCCGATTCGGTCGACGGCAGCGGGGCGCCGTTCAGGTAGGCCGCGTTGTAGCGGTCGTTGAGTCCGCGCACAATGGCGAACTTGTTGTCTTGAATGGACGCGCCCGAAACGCGCTTGAGCACGTCGCCCGTGTTGCGGTCCGGAGTGCGGCGAATGGTTTCTGACGAAATGCCGTCCGAGACCGACGACAGGCTTTTTTGCTGAATCAGTAGGGCATTCACGTTTTCGCGCACGGCCGACGCGGTAATGGTCACTTCTTCGAGGGACTCGCCCTTCGACAGCTCCATGGTGATGTTGAGCGACGTTTCGCCTCCAGCGCGCACGGCCACGCCGGTAATGGCCTTGTTCGCAAAGCCAAACGACTTTACCACAATCGTGTAGGTTCCGGGGGCCAGGCTGAGGCTGTATTCCCCGTCAAAGTTGGTGATGGTGGTCAGTGAAGTTCCTTCGACCAGAATCTGCGCCCCCGGCATGGTTTCGCCGGTTGAGCCGTCGACCACGGTTCCCGTGAGCTTGGCGGACTGGGCCCATGCGCCCGAAACAGAAAGGAGTAAAGCCGAGAAAATGAGGAGGATGCGGTTCATAGCCTAGGGTGCGTTGCGTGATGCGTTCAGGCTGCAAAGCACGCGCAAGTGCTTAACCTCAAGTTTACGGGTATGTTAGCCCGATGTTATCAAGCGGACCTCAGCCGAGGTCCTTCAGCCAGGATTCCAGTCGGTTGACGTCTTTTTGGTAGCTGTGCTTCCACATCCAGCGCGAAAGGCGCACGACCAACGGCATCATCGCGAGGGTCACGCCGAGCCCCGTGAGCAGCAATTTGGGCTTCATCAGAAGCACCGAAGCGTCGGGCTCCTGCGCACCAATGGTTCCGCCGAGAAAGAAACCGGTCATCGCAGACACCGGGAAGGCGATGCCCGCCCAGTACGTTTGAAACCGATGCCAGTCGCGAAATTCCAGCAAGAGCTGCTCGGCAAATTGCCGAATCGGCTGGTCCATGCGCACCTGGCGAAGGCGGCGCACCAGCGGAATCATGCGCAGCGTCACCGCCGTATTGAAGGCGACGAGGACCAAAATTCCGCCGCGCAAAATCCACGAAGGCGTCACGGCGAGCACGTAGAGGTAAAAAGCGGTGATGACCAGCGAAAACGCAATTCCGGCGTACTGCCGGCGCAGCGCACTCCGCACCAAGGGGGCTGGCATTGTCGGGCCGGCGTGGGGCGTGGCGGAGGCGGGGCGGGCGGGCGCTTCGGCGGGTTCGGCCGACTTCCATGCGCCCTCGAGGTCGAATTCGCTTAAGGGTTGAGCCATTGCTGAAGTTGTTTTTTAATGCGGTGAACTTTGACGTTGACGTGGTTGGCGGTGATTCCGAGGGTTTCGCTGATTTCTTCGGCGCGGAACCCTTCGAGGTGCAGCGCGATGAGGGCGCGGTCGGCCTCGTTCAAGCGCATCAAGACGTGGTGGAGCCGCTCGGCCGCGTCGCTGCGCGCCTCAGGATCGTGCCCGGGCTCGGGCGCCGCCTCGACACCCACAGTGGCGGGACGGCGGTAGGCCTTGCGCTGCATGGTGAGCAGGGTGTTGAGCGCCACCCGGTAAAGCCAGGTCGAGGCCTGCGCGTCTCCGCGAAAGCGCTCGAGGGCACCGTGTACCTGAAGGTAGATTTCGTTCCAGGCGTCGTCGGCCTCTTCGCCTCGGGGGCAGTAGAGCCGAATCAGTTTGTGGAGCAGTCCCCGGTGGGACTGCATGAGGTCCCAAGCCGATTCCGTGGCGGGGGTCTGCACGCTTACTTGCCGTTCCAGCCGTCCCAAAATCCTTGGCGGGCGTCGTTGGCCGCGTCGGCCGCGTCGTTGGTGCCCATCCACATTCCGAAGATGAGCGCCATTACGGCCAAGTGCGTGTACAGCCAAATCTTTTGCCAGCGCGGACGTTGGCCCCACGGCTGGTTCGGATCAAACGGATCAAACACGAGAGCAATTCCGATTTGCGCAATCGCCGTACCGGGGTCGCGCTGCACGAGTAGGTAGTACAGTCCCAAGAAGACAAAGCCGCCGTAGAGGGCGCGGTTAATTTTTGGATTCATACCCCATTAGTGACGGTTGCCGGGTCAATATTACAGCGCGGAACCCTCGTGGTCCAATTAGGCCCGCTCCAAAAGGGCCGCGAGTTCGCGCTGGATTGCTTGCTGCCGGTCTAGGGCGTACCATTTGTGCAAATCTTCGCTGTACAAGTGAGCTCGCTCGGGGTCGGCTTTGACGCGCTGCACGAGCTCCTGGGCCTCCACGGGGCGGGGCCCCCAGCTTGAAGTCACTTCAAACGCTTCATTCAACTGAATCGTTTTGGGAATGCTGCGTCCCCCATGGGTTAAGAACTGGTCCATCAACTCGAGGTTTTGGTCGCGCAGAAGTACCCGTGCCTCGATCCGGCCGTTGCTCGCGCGGGCAATCGCGGCCTGAACGGGAACAATTTGCGCCCCGTCTCCGCACCAATGTTCGTTCAAAATCAGCCACTTGGTACCGGCTCGGGCATTGAGGGCAGCGACCTCGGTTTCGGGCTCGAGGCGCAGGCGCTGCGTCAAGCGTTTAACCCGTTGCTGGTTGATAACTAAGTACTTGGCGTAGGGGTCTTCGTCGTTCGGGACCGCGTGGAGCACGTCTTCTACGTAGAGGTCAATGGGTTGGGCGCGGCTCCAGGCCTGCGCGAAGTCGTTCGCATTCCATGTCATGTCGGATTTAACGCAATTAACGTTCCTTCGTTCTCGGTAGCGGAACCGGCCGTCATCTTGTCAGGTTGCGCGCTGAAGTCCTGTTGCTCGGCGTATCTTTGCCGCCCTGCATTCCACCGCCTCATCGGGGGCGTGGGACCTAGCCTGGAGAGGTGTCCGAGTGGTTGAAGGAGCGCGCCTGGAAAGTGCGTATATGGGAAACTGTATCGCGGGTTCGAATCCCGCTCTCTCCGCCAGAAACCGAGAAACCCGCAGCATGTGCTGCGGGTTTTTTTGTGAATGAACGCGTCGAGCTTGCTCGAACGCGGACAAGAGCAAAAAAGCCAGGCGGCGCGACCGCGCCGGCGCAGTCCCCCACTTAGGGAACCGCGCAGCTAATTCCGCCTCATGCGCCGAGAGGCCCAACGCCCCAAAAAAGCCATCGGAACGTAAGCCAACCCCAGATCGAGCACCACAAACCATTGAGGCGCCGGGACCATTTGCACCATCATGAGTCCGCCCACAAAAAACATCCCGCCCACGACGAGCACGCCCCAGAGGGACCACTTGGGCTGCCACCACGAAATCAAGAAGGCACCGACCCACGTGCCCAGAGCGTGCGCCAACCACGGAATCACAAAATGCTTCGGCTCCATCAGCGGGGCGGCGGCGGTCAGCCCCTCGGGCGTCGTCAAATCAAGCCCTTCCGGCGGCGGAATGAGGTGAGGGCTCAAGCTGATTAAGAGTCCGTTGGCGAATCCGCCCACGGTCAGGGCCACGGCCAAAAGCGCCACAAACTTTAACACGTTTAGCATGACATGGAATTTGGGTACATCTTATGGCTTCCGTCGCAGCCCGGCATTTTTTGGCTGTGCCCGCAGACGCAGTCGTTCATGCCTTTTCCGCGCAAAATGCGGACGGTGAATTTGTCGATGCGTGCAGAAACGGTTGCCGACTGCTTGGCCGCCGCAAAAAACATGAGGTAGGCCCGTTGGCGCCCCACCGTAAGCGCTTCAAACGCTTCGCGCAGTCCCGGCGTCGCGGCGTAAGCTGCCTCCAGCTCGGCGGGAACCGCAAATTCGTTCGCCGGCTTTTCGACGCGCAGTCCGCGCTGCTCCGCCTCAATGGCCGCGAGCACGTATTCGAGCACGTAGGGCGCGGCCGCCTCGGCCTCGGCCATCGACGTGAACTTCATCCATCGGCCCTCCACGGTATGGGCTCCCGGCTTGCTCAACAGACCTTGGGGGTCGGGGATCAGGGCGCCCTTCAGCAGGGAGAGCACGAAGTAGTTCTTAAATCCGCCCAAAATGACGATGTTGCGACCCTCGTGGGTGTAGCAGGGCTGGCCCCACTTCACTTCCTCGACGAGCGGAGCCTCAAGCAGCAACGCCCGCAAAAACCGCAGCTCGGCGCTCCACTTGGGGGCATCCGCCAGAAGAAGGTCGACTTCAGGATTCATGACTTAAAGGTACTTCGGCGGCGGTAACGAGTGGAGCGACGGCACGCGTTCGTTCCGCATTAATTCATAGTTAAAAACTATCAACAAAAGGGGCGCGCAATCAAACAATGTGCTAGGTTTGGGGTTCCATTTAGACCTACTCACGTCACGACCAACCCGATTATGGATACTACTCAAAGCACGGGCAAATGCCCCTTTACCAGCGAGCGCACCAAGGCAGCTGCCGGCGGCGGAACCACCAACAAGGATTGGTGGCCCAACAGCATCAAGCTCAACATTTTGCGCCAGCACAACGAAAAGGTGAACCCGATGGGCGCCGACTTCGACTACGCTAAAGAATTCATGACCCTCGACCTGGCGGCCGTCAAAAAGGACCTTGCGGCCCTGATGACGGACTCGCAGGAGTGGTGGCCCGCCGACTACGGCCACTACGGTCCCTTCTTCATTCGCCTCGCTTGGCACGCGGCCGGTACCTACCGCATCGCCGACGGCCGCGGGGGCGCCGGAACGGGTACGCACCGCTTCGCACCGCTGAACAGCTGGCCCGACAACGGCAACCTCGACAAGGCCCGCATGCTCTTGTGGCCGATCAAGCAGAAGTACGGACGCAAGCTCTCGTGGGCCGACCTCTTTGTGCTGGTGGGCAACGTCGCCCTGGAGACCATGGGCTTCAAGACCTTTGGGTTCGCGGGCGGACGCGCCGACCTCTGGCAGCCCGAAGAAGACATTTACTGGGGCCAAGAGACCGAGTGGCTTGGCGACAAGCGCTACGAAGGCGACCGCGACCTAGAAAACCCGCTCGCCGCCGTTCAAATGGGCTTGATCTACGTCAACCCGCAGGGCCCCAACGGCAACCCCGATCCCCTGGCTTCGGCCCGCGACGTGCGCGAGACGTTTGGCCGCATGGCCATGAACGACGAAGAAACCGTGGCCCTCGTGGCCGGCGGCCACACCTTTGGCAAGATGCACGGGGCCGGCGACGCCAACCTGGTAGGCCGCGAGCCCGCCGGAGCGCCCATGGAAGAAATGGGCCTGGGCTGGAAGAACGCCCACGGCAAAGGCCATTCCGAGGACGCCATCACGAGCGGACTCGAGGGCGCATGGACGACCACCCCAACGCAGTGGAGCCACAACTACTTCGAGAACCTCTTTGGCTACGAATGGGAACTGACCAAGAGCCCCGCCGGAGCCTGGCAGTGGAAGCCCAAGGGCGACGCCGGGGCCGGAACCGTGCCCGACGCCCACGTGGCCGGCAAGACCCACCAGCCGGTCATGACGACCGCCGACTTGGCGCTTCGCTTTGATCCGGCCTACGAGAAAATCTCGCGCCGCTTCTACGAGAACCCCGACGCGTTCGCCGACGCGTTCGCCCGTGCGTGGTTCAAGCTGACGCACCGCGACATGGGTCCGCGCCACCGCTACTTGGGCCCCGAGGTTCCTGCAGAGGTGCTGATTTGGCAAGACCCCATCCCCGCCGTGGACTACCCGACGGTGAGCGATGCCGACGTGGCTGCCCTCAAAGGAAAGCTCCTTGCTTCGGGCCTTAGCGTGGCCGAATTGGTGACTACGGCGTGGGCTTCGGCTTCGACCTTCCGCGGAAGCGACATGCGCGGCGGTGCCAACGGAGGACGCTTGCGCCTTGCGCCTCAGAAGTATTGGGCGGCGAACCACCCCACGCAGCTGCACAAAGTGCTTGACGTGCTCGAGGGCATTCAGAAGGAGTTCAACGCCGCCGGCGTCGCCAAGGTGTCGATGGCGGACCTCATCGTGCTCGGAGGCTGCGCCGCCATCGAAAAAGCCGCCAAGGATGCGGGCCGCGACGTGAAGGTTCCGTTTACTCCAGGCCGTGCCGACGCGACTCAGGAGCATACCGACGTCGATTCGTTCGCCGTTCTGGAGCCGGTAGCTGACGGATTCCGCAACTACCACAAGGGCCACTACGGCGCCATGGGCGAGCACCTGCTCGTCGACAAGGCCCAGCTGCTCAACCTGACGGCGCCCGAAATGACGGCGCTCGTGGGCGGAATGCGCGTGCTCGGCGCCACCTGGGACGGCAGCGCCACCGGCGTGCTGACCACCCAGCCCGGCAAGCTGACCAACGACTTTTTCACCAACCTGCTCGACTTGAGCACCGAGTGGAAGTCGACCAACCCGCACCAAGACCACTTCGAAGGCCGCGACCGCAAGACGGGCGCCGTCAAGTGGACCGGCACCCGTGCCGACTTGGTGTTTGGCTCCAATTCAGAGCTGCGCGCCCTCGCTGAGGTCTACGCCTGCGCCGACGGCGCCGACAAGTTCGTTCACGACTTCGTGGCGGCTTGGGCCAAAGTCATGAATGCGGACCGCGCGTGAGTTTTTGAAATCCGGAAAAATCCGAATCTTTTCTTAGCGCAAACGTTCGGAAAAATCCGAATTTGAAAAAATAGCCTCGCCCCCCGGCGGGGCTATTTTATTTAAAACCAGACCGTATAGCTCGCAACGCCCCAAGGCGCAACCTTGCCCAAGCCCGGAGTGGGGTAGCTGTCGTTGGCGCTGTAAAACAACCGGGATTCCAGGCGCAGCATTCCGTGGTCCAGGTGCTTGGCCAGGCCGATCGAGCTCGCCGCCGTGCGAAACCCGGGGTAGCCCCGGTCGTAGGCCACCACCACGTGGTGCGGATCGTGCAGGTACTCAAGGCGGCCCGAGGCGCGCCAATCGGCGCTGAGGCGGCGTTCCGCGATCAGGTTGGCTTGGGCCCACCACCGCGCTCCCCCCGGGGTCTGCTGGCGCCCGACGTAGGCATCGGCGGTGGTCCGCCAACGGGATCCGATTTGCCGCACTACGTACAGGTCGGCAAACGCGCGCATCCCCACCTCGCCCGTGGTGCTCTGCTCGCGGCCTGCAAACAGGTTGCCGTTGACGAGCACGTGGGCGTTCGGGCGGAACTCGGACTGGAGCACCAGCCCCGGTCCGCGCACCTGGTCGCGCACCTGCTGCCACCCGTTGACAAGGTAGGCGTACCAGTTCCATCGTGCGCTGGGCAAGTAGCTCAGCTTCACGCCGCTGAGGTAGTACGGAACGTATTCCGCCGCCAGCGACCGCGTGTACATCAAATGGTCCTTGGAAATGGCGCTCTCGTTGGTAAAAGGCGAACCCAAAACGCCGGCGTCGACCCACACCTCGCGGCGGGTCTTCAGGCGGAATCCGGCACTCGCCTCCACAACCCGGGGCTCGTCGGGCGCGTAGTTGGCGTCCATGTAGGTGCCCCAGCCGGGCATGATGCGGGCGCGAAGGCGGTCCGTCTGGTAGCGAAGGTCGAGTGCGGCGAGGTTGACGTTGACTTCGCCGACGCGCGCGGAACTCACCATGTAGGGCATGCTTCCGGCGGTGCGCGGACCGAGCCCGACGTAGGTGTCGAGGTAGCCCGACAGGTGGATTTTGCCAATGGCGACGCCCGTAGTGCTGTCCGCAAACCCCGGGTTGGCGATTTGGGCTGCGGCGGCGGTGCTCACCGCCAAGGCCAAGGCCGCGAACTTAGTCTTCATCATGTGCAACGGACACCGGCTGGTCGTAGGCCTCGGAGTGGCTGATTTGGCCGCCCAGGTAGCCGACGCGCATTCCGCCCAAGGATACGATGGAGGCATAAATCAAGACGATCCACGCGAAGAGGGTGGCTTTGGCGTGGTTCCGCAGCAACAGAACAAATCCGGTCAGAGCGACGGCCGAGAGGGACCAGATTCCGAACATAAAGCCTTCGGCGGCCTCTTCGTGGGCATGGATGAGGTCGTGCGAAAATCCGCCCAAGGCCTCGAGCGCCTCTTCGGCTTCTTCGCCGGTGGCTCCGGAGGCAAAGGCGGCAAGGATTCCGCCAAAAATGGTCGCGTAGCCCAAGATTTGGGCGGGGCGGGACTTCCAAAAGGTTCCGATTTTGAGGCTGAGCGCCCCAAAGAGCAGGGCCGCGACGGGCACGTGCACCAAAATGAGGTGAAGGTGGGTAGGATTCATGGGCGAAAGTTAGGATTTGAGGGCATACGAACCGCCACAAGCAGTCCGCTGGCAAGGGTTAAACCGGCTACGGTGAGGATTCCGGCTTGGGCAGAGGTGGTGGCGGCGATTCCGCCCACTATCAGGGCGCCAACGGCGTACCCCAGGTCGCGCCAAAAGCGAAAGATTCCGAGGGCTGAAGCCCGATCCGACGGGTGGGTCCACTGGGCGACGGCGCTTAAAAAGGTGGGGTAGGCGAGGGCGGTGCCCAAGCCAAGTACGGCGCTGGCGGCGGTCCAGGCCTCAGGGCTGTCGAGCCAGGGCATCGAGGCAAGGGCGAACGCTTGAACGGTCATCCCGAGGGCAATCAGGTTTCGGGCTGAAAAACGGTCGGCGAGCGGACCCGTGGCGAGCTGGGCAAAACCCCACACGGCGGGGTAGACCGCGGCAACTTGGCCTACTTCACCCATGCTGAATCCCTTGGTCCACAGTAGGACGGGAACCAGTCCCCACACCAAAGCGTCGTTGAGGTTGTTGACGAGTCCGGCCTGCGAAACGCTGGCGAGGGCGGGGTGCTTCCAGGTCGTTTGGGCAAAGGGGCAGCAGAGCCGCTCGAGCGGGGAGTCCGCAGCGGCCTTCGCGACGTGCCCCTCGGTGCGGCGTACGGCGGTAAAGCTCAGAAGGGTTCCGAGGGCCGCGGTGATTCCGCCTGCGGTAAAGAGGTGCGGACCCAAGCCATAGTGCTGGGCAGTCCAACCTGTGGCTCCTGCGGCCACCGACACGGCGAGGTAACCGGCGAATTCGTTGAGGCCCATCGCGAGACCGCGTTGGCGGTCGTCCACGAGGTCCATCTTCATGACGACCGTACTGCTCCAAGCGAGGCCCTGGTTGAATCCGAGTAAAACGTTTGCGGCGACCACCCAGCCCCAGTTCGGAGCCCATCCAAGCAACCACGGCACCGGCAGCGCGAGGAGCCACCCCAGCCTCAGTACCCAGCGCCGCCCGTAGCGCGGAGCCAGCCATGCCGTCGCGTAGTTAGCCAGAGCCTTCGCGAGTCCAAAGGCCACTAAAAACTGCATCAGGACCGCGGTGCTTGTCAGCCCAAACCGCGATTCGGCGAGGGGTCCCAGGATGCTTCGCTCCATGCCGACCATGGCCCCGACGAGGGCGTTGACCAGTACCAAAAGACTGAATGGGGCGAGGTTGTGGCGAAGGCCAAGTTGCGCTGAAGGCGAAGGCATGGGGCAAAACTCCGTGCTGCCGCCAAGCTGTGCCTTGACGATCGTTAAGTTCGTCGGGCGCGGATTCGGCTAAGGCTCTCTGGGGTGATGCCCAGATAACTAGCCAAGTACTTGAGCGGAACCTCTTGCAGCAGTTCGGGTTCGGCTGCCCGGAGTTGCGCGTAGCGCTCCGCAGGGTTAAGCGTTTGAATGCGTTCCAATCGTTTAATCTGACGAACGTAGTCCTGTTCGATCATTTTGTAGAAGGCGCGTTCAAGGGGGCGGTGCACCTCAAAAGCGGCGAACAGAGCAGGTGTGGGCAGGGCGACGAGGGTTCCGCTCGAAAGGCATTCGATGCCTTTGTCCACCGGACTTTGGTCGAACAAACTTTCACCGCGCGCCGCGAATCCGCCCGCAAGCACCATGCGTTCGGTGACGTCGTGGCCCTGGTGCACGCTGTGAATTCGAACGCAACCTTCGGCCACGAAGTACAGGGTCCGGCAGGGTTGGCCCACCGGTTGAATCACGTCGCCGCGGTCCATATACTGGGTGCGGGCAAGGCGCAGCAGCGCTTCGCTGCTTGGCGAATCCAAAACATAAAGCTGGTTCCACGAATCCAGAAGCGTTTCGAGCGGATGCATGGGGCTAAAGGTAGCCTCTCAGCGCCCCAGCACGCCCCACACCTCGGCGAAGAGCAGGCCGCTACCGCCTCCGTAGTGGGCGACCACGGGAACCTTGGGAACCAAAGCGCCGGCCGCCGTATGCAGGGCCATTTCTTCCTCAGGACTCAGTCCGGCCCCCAGGAGCAGCACTTCGAAGCCCGCCGTGGTGCGCAGGGCCGCCAGCGCATTGGCCGCGCAGGTCTCGACCCGGGGCTCCCAACCGGGCTGGCTGCGGAGCAGGCGCTCCACGACCGCCATCACGTCAGGGTGCGTTCCTACCGCGAGAATGCGCACCATGCTCAACCTTGGCGCGGAGCCGCCACCGCGGCGGCAAACTGGGCGATCAGGCCGTCGAGCTCGGCGCGCAGCGCCTCGTCGACCACGCCGTCCACCGGGTGAAACGTTTCTTTGAACCGGGGTAGCGCCATACTCCCCACCACCTCGGCGCCGTGGCGCGGAAACCGCTCCACCGCCGACTGAAGCACCGTCAACCCGCCGCGCGGACCGGGTGCAGCCGAAAGAAGCACCGTGGGCTTGGCCTCGAACATTTTGAGCGTGTGGCGCGAGGCCCAGTCAAAAAGGTTTTTGAAGCCGGCGGCGTACGAACCGTTGTATTCCGCAAACGAAACCACCACGGCGTCGGCCGCCTGAAGCTCTGCGACAAAGCGTCCCACGGCCTCGGGAATTCCGAGCTCTTGCTCGCGTTCCACCGTGTACACCGGCAAGTCGTAGTCGTTTAAGTCGAGCACGCGGACTTCGGTGGTGCCCGGAAGTTGGCGGGCAACGTGTTCCGCCCACTGGCGGTTAATGGAGGTGCGGCTGTACGAGGCGCCGAATGCAACAATATTCATGCGGCAAAGGTAATCATTTAACGTGTTTAAACACGTTTCATCCATTTACCACCCGTAGCTCACGCCAAAACGCAGCATTCTCGGCCCGGTCACGCGCCACCCGGCCGGATGGAGCGAAGCAGCAACGCGCGATCCCGTGAGGTTGCTCCCGTCGAGTTGGATGCGCCAAGCGGGCGCGGGCTCAACAAAAATTCCGCCGTGAACCAGCGTGCGGGCGGGTAAATTACCCCCGAGCCCCGTGGCCGAAGCTCCCGTGTACTGAACCTGGGCAATGAAGCCCCATCGGCCAAGTCGGGCTTCGCTGCGCGCGCTCCCTTGAAGTTGGGGCGTGTAGGGAATCGGATCGCCCACAGCCACCTCGCGCCACACGTCGGTCGTCGCTTTGAACGCCGAAGTGAACGCGCTGTGCATCCACGAGGCCTGAATCTGGTGCTCCAGAGCCATGTGGCCCCAGCGCTGCCGAATCCTACCTGCCGCCTCAAACCCCAGAATTCGCGCCGAACCGGCGTTGAAAAGGTCTCCCGTTCCGCTGCCGCCCGAGGCCGCAAGGTCGCTGCCCAGCATGTTTTGGTACCACGTCGCAAAAGCCGTAAGCATCCCGTCGAGGTTCCGGCGTTCCGCTTGCAGGCCCCATTCCGCGTTCACGCTGTGCTCGGCCCGCACGTCGGCACTGGCCGAACCCGAGGCAAAACCCCGGTGCACGCTGGCAAAAGCAAGGTGATTGCGCCCGCGGCGCTGCAGGCGAAGCCCGGGCAGGGCCACCGTGGTCCACGCCGCAGTGCGGTCCGCGGTCCCAAGTCGAAGCGAGTCCAACGCGCTCCATTTCTCGTTGCGGCTGTAGATCGACTCCACGCGCAGCCCCGGAACGGCCGTCCATTTGCCCCGGCGCAGCCTGGCCTCGGCATAGGCAGAACCCGCCGTAGTAGTCAGCCGTTGGTTGCCGGCGGAGCCTGGACTTCCGTGCGACACCCGGTGCATTTGGCCTTGCGCGACGTCGTAGCGGTCGGTCCACTGGAGCTGGTCTCCGTAGTCGCGGTGAAGGCGCGCGCCAAAGCGCAGCCCTGCGAGCGGCCCTTGGCGGAGCAGGCCGTGGGTCTGAATTCCGCTCGAAGCGTAGCTTCGGTTGTTGGCCTTGACGTCTGCGCGGCCGAGCCCCGCGGAGTCCAAAGTGAGCACACGGTACGTCGCCAAGCTCGGGCTGCGAAGTGCCGCACCGAGGGACGTGAGTGCTTCCCCCTCGGCCGACAGGCCGTCGAGCTTGTACCAGTTGCGGCCGAAACCCTGGGCGTAGGCGGTCGTGCTCAGTTCCGTCTGGGCCCCGCGGTAGAGGTGGCGCACCCAAGCCTGCCCAAACCGGCTCTTCAAAACATCCTTTTGCGCCAGTCCGTAGAGGCGGTACGGATTAACGGCAAAGTCGGCTTCGGTAAGGCCGAGGTAGGACTGGGCGGACTCTTCGCCTTTGACCAGGGCCTTGAACAGCAACGTATTCCGGCGGTTGATGCGCAGCTGGCTTTTCGCAACCCATTCGTTCAGGTCAAAACCGGTTCCGCCCGGGCCCCTGCCGTCGAGCTGCCGAAACCCATTCGAGTGCTGGCGGAGCCATTCGACCGAGGCGGCCCAGGGGGGTCCGCCCAAGGAAACCTGGCTGTGTGCAAATGCGGTACCGTAGCCGCCCAAGGACGACCGAACCTTAATGCGCTGCTGCAGGTCAATGGGGCTCGACTGAAAATTGATCGCTCCGCCGGTCGTTTGCGGGCCCGCCGCAATTTGGCTCGAGCCTTTCGCCACCTCGAGGCCCGACATGCGGAGCACGCTCGGCTGGTAGTAGGCTGCGGGAGCACTGTAGGGCGCCGGAGCGGTGAGTACCCCGTCCTCCATAAGTACGACCCGGCTGCTGCGCTCGGTGCCCGTGCCGCGAATTCCCCAGTTCATGCGCAGCCCAAATCCGTCTTCGTCTCGGGTCGTAAGGCCCGGAACCGTCGAGGCGGCCTCGTTGGGATTTTGCGTGAACGTCTGGCGGAGCACCCGTGCTTCCACATGGGTTCCGCTTCCCAAGTTGCGGGCGGATTGCCCAAGGCCTAGACTAGAAACAGCATGAATTTCAACCAGTTGAAGACTATCAACCCGGGCGGAATCCCCCGAATACACGGCCATACTAAGGCCAAGCGCCACACTTAACATATTTAGAATGATTTTAAATAGGCTGCAAACCTACAACGCGAACGGCGGTGCAGAACTGCCTATTTAGAATAATTCTACTTTAAATTTTGAAACACTTAAAAACACGAGGAGCAAGTAACCAGTAACGGGTTTCTGGTCACTTGTTTAACTCAGTCCCTCAATGCGCCCTGCGCCGTCAATCGTCATGTGTTCGGCTGCCGGAACTTCAGGCAATCCGGGCATGCGCAGCATGTCGCCGAGGAGCGGAACCACAAATCCCGCGCCCGCACTGACTTCGAGGCCGCGCACGGTGACGTCAAATCCGGTGGGCCGCCCAAGGATTTTCTCGTTGTCGGTAAACGACTTTTGGGTCTTGGCCATGCACACGGGCAGTTCGCCCAGCCCAATTTCGGCCATGCGCTTGATCGACGCTTTGGCTGCCGGAGCAAATACAACGCCGTCGGCCCCATAAATCCGGGTCGCAATTCGGCGGATTTTCTCTTCCATTGGGTCGCCGAGTTCGTAGGTAAACTGCGGGGCCACCGGACCCTTGGACGCGGCCACGACGGCGCGGGCGAGGTCGGCGGTTCCGGCTCCGCCGCGGGCCCATCCCTCGCTGAGCACGGCCTCTACCCCGTAGGCCGCCGCCGCATGGCGAATCGCCTCGTGCTCTACGGCCGTGTCGGCGGCAAACGCGTTGATCGCGACCACCACCGGAAGCCCAAACGACTGCAAATTTTCGAGGTGCTTGGCGAGGTTGGCGCTGCCGCGGACCACCGCCTCCGCGTTGGGCGTGCCCAAGTCGGACAACGCCACGCCGCCGTGGTACTTGAGCGCCCGAACGGTGGCGACCAGCACGGCCACCGACGGCTTGAGGCCTCCGGCCCGGCACTTGAGGTTCAAGAATTTCTCGGCCCCCAGGTCGGCACCAAAGCCCGCCTCAGTCACCACCCAGTCGGCGTATCCTAGGGCCATTCGCGTGGCAATCAGCGAATTGGTTCCTTGGGCGATGTTGGCAAACGGCCCGCCGTGCAGCACCGCCGGATTGCCTTCAAGTGTTTGCACCAGGTTGGGCTTTATCGCGTCGCGCATCAGAATGGCCATCGCGTCGGGGGCTTTGAGGTCAGCCGCAAACACCGGCTGGCGGTCCCAGGTGTCGCCCACATAGATGCGCGCAAATCGCTCCCGCAAGTCGTCGAGGTCGCGGCTCATGCACAAAATGGCCATGACTTCTGAAGCTGCGGTAATGTTGAAACCGCTTTCGCGCGGAACCCCGCCCGCCTTGCCGCCCAGCCCAATCACGAGCGTGCGCAGGGCGCGGTCGTTCATGTCCATTACCCGCTTCCAAACAATCGTCCGGGGGTCGAGTCCGACGCGGTTTTTGCGCTGCAAGTCGTTGTCAATCAGCGCGGCGAGCAGGTTGTTGGCCTTCTCCACGGCGGCAAAGTCCCCCGTGAAGTGCAAGTTGATATCTTCCATCGGAACCACCTGGGAACGGCCGCCCCCGGCGGCTCCGCCCTTGATGCCAAACACGGGGCCCAGTGAAGGCTCGCGCAGCGCCGCCGCCGCCCGCTCGCCGATGCGGTTGAGGCCGTCGGTCAGGCCCACCGTCACGGTCGTTTTGCCCTCGCCCGCGGGCGTCGGACTGATCGCCGTCACCAAGACCAGCTGGCCTTGGGGCTCGCGCAGGGCCTCGAGCGGAATCTTGGCTTTGGTCTTGCCGTAGGGCTCGAGCAGCTCGGGGTTGATTCCGAGTCGCGAAGCAATCGCCCCAATGGGCTGGGGGGTGACGGAACGGGCGATGTCTAAGTCAGTCATGACGGTAACTTGTTACTGGTTGCTGGTTTTCAAGGCAAGTACGTGAACGAAGGCCGACATGCCGCGGTGGTAGGGGCCCTCTTCGAGTTCGCGTTCGACGACTTCGGCGACGTCAAAGATCCACCCGGCCCCGAGTTCCGCTTGAAGGCCCTCGACGGTGTACAGCATGCTCGGCTCTTGCGGTCCGCCCGTGGCATACGTGAGCTGCTTCGGGTGGTAGCCCACGAGCTGCAGCCATCCGCCGGGCTTGAGGGCGCTGCGGAGCTGGGCGTTCACCCGAGCGCGCAAGGGCGCGGGGAGGTGCCCAAACACCGAAACGATTCCGTCCCAGGCCTCGGGCTCAAACACATAGGTGCTCAGGTCCGCTTGAAGGCAGTGGATCCTCACCCCGGCTCGCGACGCCAACTCCTGGGCGCGCTCAAGGCCCACCTCGCTGAAATCCAATGCAGTCACGTCGTACCCTAGGCGGGCGAGGTGCACGGCGTTCCGCCCTTGGCCTTCGGCCAAGCAGAGCACGCGGCCCGAACCCGGAACGCCAAACTGTTCGCGCACGCTGACGTGCGGGGCGTCGCCGTAGGCATACTCCGCCTCCGAAAAGCGCTGGTTCCAATATTCCTTCATGGGTGTAAACCTAGAACACGGAGTTCACTCATTTGGTGCTAAAAGTCGCCAAATTGGACCGATATTTGCCCAACCCATAGCACCATGTACCGTTTCGTACAGAAAAACCGTTGGATTCCGTCGCTGCACCTGCTGGCTGTGGCCCTGTGGATTTTGGCGGGATCGGTGCTTTCGGGCTACGCCCACCGGGAGGTGCGCCACCCCTTGGGCGTTTCGGTGGTCACCGATTTTGCGGGCGACGACCTGCAGCGCGTTGCGGGCGGCAAGGAGCTTTCAGAAGAGCTCAAGGTCGAGACCGAGGCCGACGAGTCGGGCGAAACGGAGTACGGAAGCGACGGAATTTGCTTTCTGGAGCAGCCCTTCCGAAGCCAGGCGCATCCCGACGGAATCTGGGACGGCGATCGGGCGAAATCGGCCCCGTCTGCAGCTAAGTTTCCGCAACCCAAGACCCTTTATTTAGAGTACGAAGTATTTAGAATTTGAGCCTAAACCCGACCTGCGCGCGCTTCTGAGCGCTCTGCTGAAAACGGTTTTTTAATGCTCATTTCTAGTTACTTATGTCAAAAACATTGCCTAAAGACGGCCTTGCGGGCCTGAGGGCACATTTTAGTCAAGACCTCACCGCGGGCTTTCTCGTATTCTTGATCGCCCTGCCCCTTTGCCTCGGAATTTCGATGGCCAGTGGGTTTCCGCCCTTTGCGGGCATCATTACCGCCATGGTGGGCGGACTCTTCGTGAGCCCCCTCATGGGCTCCCGGCTTTCCATCAAGGGCCCGGCTGCGGGCCTGATTTCCATCGCGGTTGCGGCCGTGGCCGAATTGGGCCAGGGCGACGCTGCTGCCGGGTACCGCTACGCGCTGGCCGTGGTGGTCATCACGGGGCTCGTTCAGGTCGCTTTTGCCCTGCTGAAGCTCGGGCGCTACGTGGATTTCTTTCCGACTTCGGCGGTGCACGGGATGCTCGCGGCCATCGGAATCATCATCATCGCCAAGCAGCTCCCCGTACTGCTGGGGGCGACCCCTGAAGGCAAAACGCCGATTGCGCTGCTATTGGAGCTTCCGCAGCTCGTTCGCCGCGCCGACGCCCACGACGCCCTAGTGGGCCTATCGAGCTTGGCGCTGCTCTTTGGGTATGCGTGGCTTCCGCTTAAAAAGTTTAAAGCGACGGTTCCGCCCCAATTAATCGTGCTGGTCCTCGGAATCGGGTTAGGGGCCTACTTTGTGCTCGACCCCAAATTCCTGGTCCACCTTCCGGAATCGTTTTCGGCGGGTTTCGTGCTCCCGGACTTCGGGCTGCTGGGCTCCGCGACTACGTGGAAGTACGTGCTCATGTTTTCGTTGGTCGGAAGCCTGGAGTCCCTGCTGACCGTGAAGGCGGTCGACGGCCTCGACCCCTACCGCCGAAAGTCCGACGCCAACCGCGACCTGCTCGCAGTGGGTCTGGGCAACAGCGTTGCGGGCCTTTTGGGCGGACTCCCCATGATTGCCGAGGTGGTGCGCTCCAGTGCCAACGTTTCCAACGGAGCCCAAACCCGGTGGGCCAATTTTTACCACGGTCTGGCGCTGCTTCTTTTTGTCGCCCTGCTCCCGGGGCTTTTGCAGATGATTCCGCTCAGTGCCCTGGCCGCCATGCTGATTTTCACGGGCTACCGTTTGGCCAACCCCAAGCTCTTTCGCAGCACCTTCCAAATCGGTTGGGATCAGTTGGCGGTGTTCTTGGTGACCATCGGGTTGACGCTGGCTGAAGATTTATTGGTCGGAATTTTTGCGGGCATCGCCGTCGAGTTTTTGCTGCAGGTGTTCAGCTTGAAGGGCAAAGTGCGAAGCGTTACCCGCGCCCAAATTCACACGGAGCACCGGGACGAAGGCGAGCACGTCGAGCTCGAAGGGGCTTTTTCGTTTGCCAACATCATAAAGCTCGGCAAAACGCTGGAACCGCTTAAATCGGCTCCGCACGCGGTGGTCGACGCCCGCAAGGCGAAGATGCTGGACCACAGCACTATGGAGCTCATCCACGCGGTGCAGCACGAAGTGGAACGGGCCAATGGACACCTCGAGGTGCTGTACCCCGAAGACGCGAAGCCGTTGGGCAAGCACGAGCTTTCCACTCGAGTAGTGAACAAATGAAGCGGGGATTGCGAATCCTTGCCCTGGCCGCCGCCCTAGGGGTGGGGGCCGTGGGCCGCGCGGGCGCTCAGGCATTGCGGACTCCGCTCAACGCCTCGGGCAGCGCCTACGTGCAGTGGACCGGACTCAACCAGGTTTGGGTCCGCGCCAATCAGAGCAACCCGGGAACAGCCGTGAACGGGACCCCCAAGGACTGGACTGCCGACGTCGGATTGCGCCGCACCCGCGTACAGGTTTTTGGACAGGTAACCCCCCGCGTGTTCTTCTACAGCCAAATTGGAATGAACAACGTGAACGCGCTTTCGCCGGGAAACGGGGGAAACCGCAAAAACCAGCTCTTCGTGCACGACGCCGTGGTCGAGCGGCGGATTTCGGCCCAAAATCAGCTCAAAGTGGGGGCGGGGCTTACCATCCTCAACGGACTGAGCCGGTTCAGCCAACCCGCGGTCGCGAGCATTGCGACCCTCGACGTGCCCGTGTTCGCCCAGGCCACGGTCGACCAAACCGACCAGTTCTCGCGCAAGTTCAGCGTCTATGCGCGGGGTCAGGTGGCCCAACTCGACTACCGGGTTGCCTTTACCACGCCGTTTGCCTACGCTTCGTCGGGCTCAAGCCCCAGCTTGAGTGAGCACGCCAGCTTCGATCCGAGGTCGGCCACCCCGCAGTACCAGGGGCTGCTGATCTGGAACTTCGCCGAGCGCGAGCCCCACACCACGCCCTACATGGCGGGCACCTACCTGGGGACCAAGCGCATCCTCAACCTTGAGGCAGGCGCGATTCACCAGGCCAAGGCGATGTGGTCCCTAAACGGTTCCGACACGCTCGAGCACGCGATGACCTTGGCCTCGGTGGCGCTCTTTGCGGAGCAGCCCTACGGCAGCCGGCACGCCGCGTTTTCAGGCTACCTCGGGTTTTTTGCCACCGACTACGGACCCGGTTACCAGCGCAACAACGGCATCATGAATCCGGCCAACGCGAGCGTGAACCCTTCGGCGTCGTTGGGCGGAATCGGAAATGCCTACCCCATGTTCACCACCGGGACCTCATGGTACCTTCAGGCGGCCTGGGTAAGTCCCGAACGCGGGGAGGAGGCCGTGCGCTTCCAACCCTACGTTTCGGCCCGTCGAGCGAAGTCCGACCGGCTCGAGCGCCCGATGTGGATTACCCATTGGGGGATCAACTTCCTCGAGCACGGGCACCAGAGCAAGATGAGTCTGGACTGGGGAATCCGTCCGGTGTACAGCGCGGCAACGCCCGCGGGCTTGGCCACGGCCACCGCTCGCCGCAGCGAGTTTACGCTTCAGTACCAAGTTTTTATTCTCTAGCGATGCGCCCCTTTGATCGCCACCACGTGCTTCACGAACTGAAGCACTACCTGCCTGCACAGGCTCCGCTCAAGGACTTTGTGCACCACAACAGCCTGCACGCGTTCCAGCAGGACTCGTTTTTCCTTGGCCTGAAAAAGGCCAACGAACTGCTGGGCTACAAAACCACGCTGCCGCTGAGCGACTACCGTGCCCGGTACGGCCGCGGAGAAATCCATGAGGCCGCAGTGGCCTATGCCTTGAAGTCGGTGCCCGAGCCCGAACGCACCAAGTGGGAGCAGAAGATGCACTTCGCCACCTTCGAAGACGAGCACCGGGAACGCGTGGGCCAGCTGCGAGGCACCTGGAAGCGCCAGCGCGGAATCGATCTCGATGCCCTGGTGCACCCCAAGCTCTTTCGCCTCATCAACAGCTACCTCGACCAAGGAATTGCCATTTGGAGCTTTCCCGAATCGCGCGCCAAGTCCTTTCGCGCGGCCGTGGCGCAGCTCGAAGCGTCGTCTTCGGTCCACTTGATCCGCCGACCGGAGGTGCGCCAGGCTCTGTTTGACCCCGACCTTCAGCTCGAAGACGTGCTGGCCAAGGTGGTCGGCGATCCCTCGCTCTTTGCGCACTACCTCTTTGACCAGCAGTTTGCCCACCAGGGCTGGTCGGGAATGGTGTCGGCCATTGAGGACCTGCCCCACAGTCTGCTCGACTCGCGTCCGGTACGCCTCGAAGACTTCATTTTCATTGAACTGCTGCTCGAGTGGGACGCCCTTTGGGTGCACGAAGGAAGCCCGGTGGTTCCGCTCTCGGCGTGGTTGAGCGAACCGCCCGTGGCGCTGTTTGGCGACGTCGAGTGGGGCGAAAAAGACGAAGTCCTGCGGCTTTGGCAGGAGGCCTTGGAGTGGAGCTTGTACGACCCGGCCTTGCTGGGCTTGGGCCTGAGCCCTGACCTGCACGTCGAGCCTGAAGCCCCTGAAGTCCAAGCATTTTTTTGCATTGACGACCGCGAATGCTCCTTCCGCCGGCACCTGGAGGCCGTGAATCCGCACATTCAGACCTTGGGAACCCCGGGTTTTTTTGGCGTCGACGCCTACTACCTCCCGGAGGGCGCCAAGTTTCCGGTCAAGGTCTGTCCCGCCCCGGTGACGCCCAAGCACGGAATCAAGGCCGTGGACGCGCATTCCGTTCGGGCCAAAGAGCGCAACCTCGAAAAGTCCTCGCATTCGGTTCTGGGCGGGTGGTTTTGGTCGCAGACGCTCGGATTTTGGTCCCTGTTCAAGTTGGCCTACCACCTTCTGCGGCCGAGCAAGCAAGCCGGAACCTCGCTGGCGTTTGACCACCTCGACGCCGAGGCCAAGCTGACGGTGTCCTTTGCGGGGGAGCACGACCACGGCGTTCAAATCGGCTACACCCTCGACGAGATGGCCGACCGCGTCGCCAGCGTCCTTAAGACCACCGGCCTGACGTCGGGCTTTGCCCCGCTGGTGTACGTGTTCGGACACGGGGCGAGTTCGACCAACAATCCGCACTTCGCGGCCTACGACTGCGGGGCGTGCAGCGGCCGAGCGGGTTCCGTGAATTCGCGGGCCTACTGCCGCATGGCCAACGACCCCGCGGTTCGGGAGCGCTTGGCCCAGCGCGGAATCGCCATTCCCGACACCACGCGCTTTATTCCGGGCCTGCGCGACACGACGCGCGACGAAGTCGCGTGCTACGACCTCGAAGGGCTTACCGAACGACAGCGTTCCGCCCACGACCAGATGCTGCGCGACTTGGAGCGGGCCAGCGAGCGGAACGCCCAAGAACGCGCCCGCCGCTTCGAGGCCCTCGATTTGGGTGCCGACGGAGCCTCGGCTCGGGACCATGCGCGCAAGCGCTCCGCGTCGCTTTTTGAGCCCCGACCCGAGCTCAACCACGCCACCAACGCCATGGCCATTGTTGCCCCGCGGGCGTTTACCGACCACGTCTTCTTGGACCGCCGGGCCTTCTTGAACAGCTACGATCCCGCCCAGGACCCCGAGGGCCACGCCCTGCAGACCATTCTGGGCGCTGCCGCCCCGGTCTGCGGAGGCATCAACCTCGAGTACTACTTCTCGCGGGTCGACAACCAGCGCCTGGGGGCGGGAACCAAACTTCCGCACAACGTCATGGGATTGATCGGCGTAGCCAACGGCATCGACGGCGACCTCCGCCCTGGATTGCCCAGCCAAATGATCGAGGTGCACGACCCCCTGCGCCTTCTGATGGTCGTGGTGCAATCCTGTGCGGTAGTTGAACGGGTGCTGGACCGCGCGCCGGCCACGCGCGCCTGGTTTGACCGCGAGTGGATTCACTTGGTCGTGATCGATCCAGGCACCCGCCAACGCCATCGCTACCGCCCCGGCGGAAGCTACGAGGCCTACACCCCGTTCACTTCGTCGCTCCCCGAGGTCGCCGACGCGGTGCTGCTCACCGCGACCTCTCGCGAAAACATTCCAGTTCACCTCATTCGACCCCAATCCTAGCATGAACGCCCTACTGTACTTTATCACCCTGGCGCCCTTAGGGGCCTACCTGGGAGTGCTGCTTTTACCTCCTCGTGCCGAGCGCCGCATTGCCCGCTGGACCCTCACCGCGGCTGGGGCGCACTTGGCCGCCGTCGCCCTCGCCGCCGGGTGGTGGCTCTACCAAGATCGCCGCCCTTGGACCGACCTCAACCTCGAAGTCTACGCGACCGACAGCTACCAATTCATCGCCGCCGTCCACCTGGACTCACTCGCCATCGTGTTTTTGCTTTTGGGCTCGGCGCTCTTCACCTTGGTCGCCGCCTACAGCTCGGTGTACATGCACCGCGAGAAGGGATACGGGCGCTTTTTTGCCAACATTTGGTTCTTTTACTTGGGTTATACGCTTACCGTGCTCGCCGGGAACTTTGAGACCCTATTCGCCGGCTGGGAGGTCCTGGGCGTCTCTTCCTTCCTGCTCATCGCCTTTTACCGGGATCGCTACCTGCCGGTCAAAAACGCGCTCAAGGTGTTCTCGGTCTACCGCATCGCCGACGTCGGACTCCTCCTCGCCATGTGGATGAGCCACCACTTTTGGCATGCCAACGTCCAGTTTTCGATGCTCGAGGCCCATGAACTCGTGCGCGAACACCTCGCCGGCCACCAAGGCATGGCGTGGGTCATCGCCCTGTCGGTGCTGCTGACGGCCATGGCAAAGTCCGCCCAGCTGCCCTTTACCCCGTGGCTCCCGCGCGCGATGGAGGGCCCCACGCCTTCGAGCGCCATTTTCTACGGTTCCCTTTCGGTTCACATGGGCGCCTTCATCTTGCTGCGCACCCACGCTTTTTGGGGTGAGCTTGCCCTGATGCCCTGGCTGGTGGGCGGAGTGGGGCTGGCCACCGCCCTAGTTGCCACCGCCATTGCCCGCGTCCAATCCTCAGTCAAGGCCCAAATTGCCTACGCTTCGGCGGCCCAAATTGGACTCATCTTCATCGAAATCGCCCTCGGCTGGAACGTGCTGGCCCTCGTGCACATTTCGGGCAACGCCCTGCTGCGCACCTACCAGCTGCTCATTTCGCCGTCGGTCGTAACCTACCAAATTCGCGAACAGCTCTTTGGATTTGATCCGGGTCGCCGCAGCTACGAACACCGGCTGCCCCCGCGCGTGCGCAGCAGCCTGTACGTGCTTGCCGTCACCGAATTTGGCTTGGACACCCTGATGTACCGCACGCTCTGGAACCCCCTGAAGGCGGCGGGCCGAAAGCTGGACTTCCTCAGCGTTACCGGGGCTATGGCGCTCTTTGGACCCGTAATACTCGCGTTGGTCGTCCTGCTGCTTCGTCCGCAGTACGTGCCGCCCGCTCTGGCGCCCGCCATGCCCTATGTGGCCGCGGGAATCGCCGTGCTCTCGGTGCTCAAAGCCTTTACTGAGCGCCAGCATGCCCGGCTCGCTTGGTTCCTGCTCGTCATGAACCACAGCTTCGTCGCCTTGGCGGTGGCCTTCAACTCCCGCCTCGACGTGCCGTCTACGCTGCTCTACTTGGGCGGAATTTACCTGGCTGCCCTCGCCGGCGTCTTGGCCTTGGAGCGCTTGCGCCGGCTTGAGGGCGGGATCGACCTCACCCGCTTTCACGGCCACTACTACGAACATCCGCGCCTGTCGTTCGCCGTGCTGCTCGCGTGCCTGGCCATATCGGGCTTCCCCATCACCACCGCCTTTCTCGGCGAAGACCTGCTCTTTGCGCACATAGGCGAGGAGCAGCTCGGCCTTGCCGTGCTCTTCTCGCTCAGTTTTGTCCTCGACGGCCTGGCGGCGGTGCGGATTTTTGCGCGGATCTTTCTCGGTCCGCACGCCAAAACCTACCACGAGGTGGCCTACCGCTCCTCGTGATCCGGTTTAGGGCCGCTTCAGTACGATCGCCTGGCGACCGACCCCTTCGAGCTCGAGGTAGTACATTCCGTCGGGGCAGTCCGCGCAGGGGGTCCACCAGGTTGCGGGTTCCCAGCGGAGAATCGAACCGACCGGGCGCCCCAGTACATCCCAGCAAACGGCCGAAACGGGTCCGGGAGCATCCAGCACCAGCGCGTTTTCGGTAGGCGTCGGCCCAACCCTAACTCGGGCGGCTCGGCCTTCAGCCACTCCAATTCCCTGAATGCCCCCTGAAACTTGGGCGGTATCAGAGGTTCCGCAGCTTCGAAAGGCGTACTGAACCACCGCGTAGGTTCCGTTGGCGGCATACGAGTGCCGCAGCGTGTCGCCCGGAACGCTCGAAGCCGTGCTGCCGTCGCCTAAGTCCCAAAACAGCGAGTCGGCGCCGCTGCCGGTGTACCACAGCCATGCCGAGTCGAGCTGCGATGCCCAGCCCGCGCCGGCGCTCGCCGGCGGGCAAGGTGTGCGGTTGAGTCGCTGGGCGAAGCCCAAGCTTCCGGCGCCGCGGTCCTCCGACCACACGGCCGTAACGTCAAAGCCCGAGGCTCCGCTCAACTGAATTCGGCCCTTGGGCGACAGGTAGGTGGCCAAGGGAATGCTGTCCACCAGCGCTCCCGCCGTATCCAAAAACGCAGCCAGCAGGCGCACCGGCGTGCCTCCGTTGTTGAACCCGTCGCTGTACACGACCACCGGCTTGCTGTCGATGAAGCCCAAATCCCCTTTAGGACCTTGGTCTTTGCTGCTCGGATTGAAGAGCATCCGCCCCGCACTGCCCCAGGGAAGGGCTCCGGTTTTGAGGTGCATTTTCTGAACCAAAGTGCCCATTTGGCCCTGGCTGAGCGGAGTCACCTCGGCCACGGCATAAAGGGCGTCGCCGTCGGGGGCGATGCCCAAGGTCACGTCGCGCTCGTACTGGTTGTTGAGCGTGGACACGTCGACGCCGTTGGCGCCCCACGGAAGTCCGCCCAGCGGATTAATGCGCTGCACCTTGGCTTGCAAATCAAGTCCTTGGGCCGCCGCCATTCCGAAGTAGGCCGTGTCGCCCCGCTGCACCAACGAATACCTGCGGTTGCTGTACACGTACCATCCGCTCGTCAGCGCTTTGGGCTGAAGCCAGACCGCCGTGCCCGAGGCGGTATACCGCTGCGCGTAGGGAAGGGCCGAGGGTCCAAATCCCGTGCGGACGTAGTATACCACCAGCACGTCGCCGTTGCTGTACTCCATCAGTTCGCCGACCTGCACCTGACCCGAACCCGTAGGCGACGCAATCGTCACAGCGGACGGCCACGCAAAACTGCCGGAGGCGCCGATTTTGCGCAGCTTGGCGCCGCCCCCGTTGGCGTCCAGCCAGCCCACCATGAGGTCTCCGTTGTTCAGCGGGAGCAACTTCACGTCGTAGCCTTGACCGAGGGCCACCCCGGCGGTATTCCACACGTGGTTCCCCGAGCTGTCGAGGCGGTGCACCACCGCGTCCGTATTCCCGGTCGCCGTAAAACCAATGTACACGTGTTCGTTCGCGTCCAGCCTCAGGTCCCACGTCACCGTGTAGGTGCCCATAGACGCCGTGGTGTTGAAGGCCATTCCGTTGCTCCCCAATCGGGCCACGCCCAGTTCGTTGAGCACTTGAAGGCGCGGACTGTAGCCGTTGGACGACGGCTGAAACATGGCTACGTAGGTGCGGCCGCTGGGTCCCGTGAGGGCCTGGAGGTCGTCCGTCGTTCCCGAGGCGATCGGGGTATTGAGGGCGGTGTTGGTCGTCCACTGCGCCTTCAGGGGCATGCAGAGGCTGCCCGCCAGGGCAAAAATCAGGAAGCGGTGCATCGGGGTCATAGTTTACCTTAAAAGTACCTCGGTTTGCTCGGTAATGCGACGGCACCTTCGCGCGCACCCATGAAAAAAACCCTCGAACCGGGACGTGCCCGGCCCGAGGGCCCAACTAAAAACCAGGAGTGGTTAGGCTTCGAGCTTGAGCTGAACCTCGCCCTCGAGCTTGATTTCGTCGCTGACGAGCAGGTCGCCGGCCTCGTTCAGCACGTGGAACGCCAATCCAAAGTCCTTGCGGTTGATGCTTCCCGCGAAGCTCAGTCCGGCTTTGGTGTTTCCCCAGGGGTCTTTGGCGACGCCGCCGACCTCAACGTTCAGCGACACGGGTTTCTCGACGCCGCGAATGCTCATAAGACCGGAAACCTCGAGCGCGTTTCCGTGGCGCTTGGCCGACGTCGATACAAACGTCAACTTCGGGTGGTTGTCTGCGTCAAAAAAGTCGGCAGACTTCAAGTGGTTGTCGCGGTCCGAATTTTTAGTGCTGATGCTGGCGACGTTCGCCTCAAACGAAATGGCGAGGTCGTTCAGGTGCTCGTCGCTCGAGCTCACGCTGCCTTGGTATTCGGCAAAGTGGCCGCGAACCTTAGTAATTACCAGGTGGCGGGCAACAAATCCAATTTCAGAGTGGGTGGGGTCAATAGTCCAGGTGGCCATGTAAAAGATGTTTAAACATTAATGGGGCAAATATAGGACGGAATTTCATACTAATGTTTAAACATGTAAACATGCTGTGCGTACGGCTAAGGGCTAGAAGCGAGAAACCAGGAACAGTGAATGCTAGGATTGCCCCAATGTTCGGTACGCCATGGTGGCACCGATGAGCGCCACGGTAAAGGTTCCTTCAGCGAAGGTCCGCACCAGCAGGGCAAAGCCCACGAGGCCCAGAACCCAACCCCAGCGGAACCCGACGGCCCGGGCGTACACCAATCCGAGGGCGATTTTGAGGCCGGCATAGGCGTTTCGCACCCACGGAATCCCCAACGGATCAAACCCCAAAGCGTGCTTTTCTTCGCCCACCACAATGCTGACGAACATCGACAGGAGCAAAAATCCGAGGGTCCAGAGCCAGTACCTGCGGTTGCTCGCTACGCGCCGCCCATCCATCGATCCATTCGGGGCTTGAGGATCCAAAGCAGCACGATGGATCCGTAGATGAAGACGCCAAAGACGTACTTGATGAAGAAAAAGTAGGTGTCGCCGCCGTGGTCGCGCAGGGCAACGAGGGCGCCAATGCGAACCACGTTAAACAACTGGACCGCAAAAAGGCCCACCAAAGCCTGCACCATCGAGCGCCAGGTCCATCCGCCGATGCCGATCACGTAGGCGGAGTACACAATGGCGAGACGCAGCCCGTTGCAGCCTTCGAGAATGTTGACCATTCGGCCTTCCCGGCCCACGTAGCACCCGTCGAGAAAGCAGGACCATTCGCAGTCCGCAACGCCCATAAACCGAGCGGTTTCGTAGCTCAACCGGCTCACCCAGTAGGTCACCAGGTCCAGGTCGCCGCTGCGCTTGACGAGCACCAGATAAAGGCTGTACGCAAAGCTTAGGACCAAAAAAGTCACCAAAAAACGGGCGATGAAGCCCAAAAAGGCTCGGTTTTCCCGAATCCACGCGCTTACTGCTTCCATAGTATGAGGTAGGTCAACCGAAGGTACGCCCAAACTAAATGCCGGCACCGCCACAGTGCGAGGACGACCTTCATTTCCTCAGGCTTTTTCGGGCGGCAGCCATTCCCGCGGCGAGCAAGAGCGCCACGCCGCCGTCCAACGGAACGGGGGGCATGGGCTCCGCGGCGCGCAGTGCGATCGGTTGCTGCGGAGGTTCAAACATGCCGTGGAAGGCCGCCTGAAAAATGGCTTCGTCTGAAGCCCAAGCAGAGAGGGAGCAGGTCCCAAGGATGCCCCATAAAATGATGTTTTTCATTGATTTAAGGATTTAGAAGGTGTTGGTGGGCCGACCACGTGCCGCCCACCCGAGTGCGAACTACATAAAGACCTTGAGGCAGGGAATGCGGCAGGACCTGGCCTTGCGCCCGCGGCGCGTACAGCAGGGTTTGCCCCAGGAGGTTGGTCACCCACACCTCTTCGGCGTGGGGCACCCATAGGTATCCGGGACCCGTGTACACTTTGGGCACGGACTCCTCAGATTCCCCCGCCGTACGGCGCAGGACGCGCCAGCGCTGCGTCCCCTCGAGCCGCACCGCATGGCCCTGCGGACCGACGCAAAAAGCCGTTTCATGGCCCACCAGCCAGAGGGAACCGCCGGCATCGTCACTAGAAAGGACGACGGTTCGGGCGGAGTCTACCCGAGTACGGATCCAAACCCCGACTTCGGGATTCCAGCGCTTCGCAAACGCGTCCCCGTCGACGGCCTCAATGCACCACGCTAAGGGCGCTGCGTTCGAACGGGCGATTCCGTCGCGTTCCAGGTCCAGCGATTCGGTCGCTTGCGCGTCGGGGTACAGCCAAAGCCTTGCGGACCAATCCGGGTGCGCGACGTCCTGCAGTCGCAGTTCAAGGGCTGCAGTGTCGGCACTTCCGGATTCCAAGCTTCCCTGCAGCGGGGTGGTCAGGTGGGCGCCGGGAGCTTGTGCCCGCACCCAAAATCCGCTTAGGGGCGGAACCACGGGCGGAAGCGAACCCCCGCTAGGACTGTAGTACTCGTAGCCGCCCAGTCCGCCGAACGCGCCGGGATTCCAAATCGAGTAGCTGGCGTCGACGTTGGACCGCGACAGGCGGCTGAAGTCCAGACCGCACGCAAACGGATTGCCAATCAGGTTCCAACCGTCGGTGACCGCGGTGGAAAACTGCGAACCTCCCGTGGCAGGGTTCGCGGTGTACCCGAGCAGCCAGATCTTCCAAGGCTGACGCGCAATCACCCCCTCGAGCTGCACGCCGCCCTGGCCGAGCGCAAAGCTTCCGAGGCCGCGAGGCGCGATCCCTTGCGCGCGGTAGCCGCCGCTGTCGGCATTCCACCGAAACTGCTGGAACGGATCAATCCCGTTCGTCGCCGTGGGTGCGGGATCAAAGGGGCTCGCGAGCTGGTGCCAACCGCTGTCCGCCCAAACCGTGGATACCTGCAGAATTCCGCTTCCCCAGCCCGCGCCGGCCAGGCGAAGCTGTGCGACCTGCTGCGAATCGGCCTGGAGCACGGCACGGCCGTCGAGCACTGCGCGTCCGTGCACGTCCACGGCTCCGCCGGGGAGCACGCTCAGCACCGCCTGCGGAGCGACCCGCAAATTGGCGCAGGTAAAGCCCATTCCGGTGTAGGATCCGAGGAGTTCGGCGTTGGTCGTGGACTGGGGTGCGCCGCTGGACCACTGATGGCCGTTCCACTGGGTGGCCGGACCTTCCAGCCCGCGCAGCACCACGTTGTCCCAGCGCCACGTGCCCGAGGTGCTGTAGTTCTGGGTGGCTGAGGTTGGTTTGGCCCGCATGCCTTGATAGGCTTGGTTCGCGGCATAGGTGGCTCCGAAGTTGGCGAACGGCACCGGCGAAAACACCGAAACCGCCCGAACCTCGACGTGCGCGAGCCCTTCCGCCCCCGGGAGGGGTACCGTGAAGGGCACCCAAACGTCAAACGGCCCCCATCCGGTGTCGGGCTGCCAAACGGAGGTCCAGGTTGCGCCCGAGTCCGTCGAAACGTCGACGCTCCACCAGCGCGACGACGTGGGGGAACCCCGCATTAGCCCGCTGAGCCACACGCTGTCCATACCTAACGTGTTGGCTGCGAACGTCCAACCCCGTTTTCCCGACTCGGTGCTTTGCGGCGCAAAACCCCGCAGCGACCAGGCCTTGCTGCTTCCCGTTCCGGCCGCAAACGACCCTAACGTGCGCACCGAAGCCAGCTCGGCGTAGCCGCTGTCTGCGGCCAGTTGTTCCAAATTGAAGTGCCATGCAGCCAGGGGCTGCGCGCCGAGCGACGAAGTAAGGGAGTACGCCAGGACGGCGCTCAACCAAAAGGTAGGTGGGTTCATGGGTCTTGCGAATTAGAACGGCAAGCTCCGAACGCAAAACACCGCCAGCCGTAGCTAAACGTAAAAAGACGGCTGCCCGTCTAACCCATTAAAAATCAGAATTTAGGACTTGGCGAGCACCACCCGCACCTGCGCGACTACGGCGTCGCCTTGCTCCGCCTTGAGCCAGTACATGCCGGCGGGCAAGTGGCCTACCTCCCAGGCAAACTGGCGCTGGCTTGAAGGCAGATTTTTGGCCTCAACCCGACGGCCGAGCATGTCGTAAAGACTCAGCGAAACCGGCTGGCTGCCCGAAAGCTCCAACTGCCCGCGCAGCGTTCCCTGCACCGGGTTAGGGTACACCACCAAATTGGATCCGCCCCCCATGCTGAATGAGGCACTGCCCAAAGCGAGCAGAAGCACCATGGCGAGCGAAGCAAAACGGTTCATACCCAACAAACCTACAAAAAATTACAAATCAATGGCTTCTTGAGCCACGGGGTACTCTTGGAACACGAAGCGCACCGTGCTGTCGGTGTGCACCTCGTACACCCATCCGGGCTCCAGGCCCGCCTTTTGGGCGGCTTCGCCCAACTTGGGGTAGGCCCGAATAATGGCCACAATCATGGCGAGGTCGTTGGGCTTGGGAGCCTCGATCCAAAGCGCGCGTCCTTCGGGAATCCGCTCGAGGCGCAGGTCGGCGTAGTCGAGTGTGCCCAGGTCTTCTTCACCGCGGCCTACCACCACTCCGGCAAAACTTTGCAGCGAATCTTCGGCCACCTCGTCGGGGTTGGAATAGTACACCCCAACGTACTCTTCGGCCACGATGCCCAGCGAATCGGTCGTCGCGTGGGCGCGCTCGAAGACGGGACCGATTTCCTCAAACGGACCCGTGTGGTCGTAGCCCGCGACAATGTATCCGCCCTGCACGGAATCGTTGATTACCATCGTGCGAAACGCACCTAACCACGCGGCCGCGCCGACGCCCAAAAGCACCACGCTGCCCAAAACCCACAGAAGTTTGCGAACCATAGGGCAAAAGTACGCTTACGCAGCCACATACGATGCGGGCTCAACCGTCGTTGTAATTCCACGGGTGGGCGTGCAACTAATCCGGGAATGTGTGCATCTTCATACCGTACCTATACACCTATACCTATGCTTACGGCCTTGCGATTCGGAATCATTTTCGTGCTGATGGAGTTCATTTGGATCATTGGCGAGTACCTCGTTGGCCTCCACACCACGCACATTCGGCAGCACTACCTCTACACCAACCTCATGATGATTCCGGCCACCGCCATAATGGTTTGGGGCTTGGTTGCGCGCCGCGACGAACAAGGCGGAGAACTCAGCTACACCCAGGCCCTGGGCCAGGGCGCCCTCATCGGAGTGGTGGTCGGCATCCTTTCCATTGGGGTTCACTACCTCTTTTTCACCTACATCAACCCCAACTTTTTCGTAGACTTTCAGCGCCTGGCCGTGCTCGAGGGCCACATGACGCGGGAAGGGGCGGAAACCTACTTCTCGCTGTCCACCTACGCCTGGCAAAGCGCGGTTTTTTCTCCGGTGGCCGGACTGCTGACTAACGCATTGACCGGACTCTTCCTGAAAACCCGCTGGCGCTAAACCGCAGGTCCCAAGGTGGTCGCTACCTTTGGGACAATGTTTTCCTTGTTCCGCAAAAAATCCGAGCTCGAGCGCCTCACCGAGCAGTACCAATCGCTGCTGGAGGCTTCGTTTAAGCTGTCGACAACCGACCGCAAGGCCTCTGACCTGAAGCGCGCCGAGGCCGAGGCCCTGGTGCCGCGCATCGACGAACTCCGAAACGCGCAAGGTTAATGGGTCGAGAGCTGCGTGGAGCGCGCGTCACGGTCTACTGCGCGGGTTCGGCACGGGTGGCCGCGGACTACCTTTCGGGGGCCTCGGAGCTTGCTCAGCACCTCGTCGATGCCGGAGCCGTTCTGGTATTTGGCGGAGGCAAAACAGGCCTCATGGGCCATGTGGCCACGGAGGTCATCCAGCGCGGCGGCCGAGCGGTGGGCGTGATGCCCCAATTCCTCAAGGACATTGAAATGAACCATCCCCTCGTCGAGGATTTCACCTTTGTGGCGACCATGGCCGAGCGCAAGGCGGGTCTACTGGCGAATACCGAAGGCTTAATTGCATTGCCCGGCGGCTGCGGAACGCTCGAAGAGCTCGCCGAAGCGATCACCCTCAAGCGCTTGGGTCAGTACCTGAAGCCCGTGGTCATCGTGAACCAAAACGGGTTTTACGACGACCTGCTTCGCTTTCTGCAGCGCATGGTGGACGAGGAATTCATGAATCCGGAGCACTTGGACCTCTGGACGGTAGTGGACCATCCGCGCGACGCCGTGGCGGCCATATTGGCGACGCCCGACCTGTCGCCCGACGTCCTTCATCGGGCCGCGGTTAAGGCCTAATTGGGTAGGGGGCAAGAAATTAATGCTCCGATAATTTCTGCATTGACCTGAAGTCGCTACTTTTGCCCCTCAAAGACATTTTTTTAACGTTTAACCAACCTCGCAAAACCCCATGAAAAAGGTTCTCGCCCTGTTCTTCGCTGCAGGGATTCTGTTCACCCAGCCTGTTCTGGCTCAAGAAGCTACCGAAGCTGCCGCCACGGAACAAGTAGCGTCAACTGACACCAACGCCGCTGCCGCTGACACGGCTGCCGCTGCCACTGAAGAAGCCGCTACCGCGGTGGAAGAAGAGGAGAGCTTCACGCAAGTCCTCAAAGAGAAGTTCATCGAGGGCGACCCTTTGTGGATGGCTCCGGTTCTTTTGACCCTCATCTTGGGTCTCGCGATTGCAATCGAGCGCGTGCTGTACCTCTCAATGTCGAACAGCAACAACGACAAGCTTTTGCAAGAGGTTGAAGCGGCCCTGAAAAGCGGCGGAAAATCTGCTGCTCTGGAGGTTTGCCGCAATACCCGCGGTCCCGTGGCCGCCATCTTCTACCAAGGTTTGGAGAAGATGGACGAGGGTATCGACATGGTCGACAAGGCCATTGTCAGCTTGGGATCAGTTGAAAACGGCAAGCTTGAGCGCGGCGTTTCATGGATTTCGCTCTTCATCGCCTTGGCTCCGATGCTCGGATTCATGGGTACGGTTATCGGAATGATTCAGGCCTTCGACGCCATCGAGGCCGCAGGCGACATCAGCCCGTCGCTGGTAGCTGGTGGTATTAAGGTGGCTCTGTTGACCACGGTATTTGGTTTGATTGCGGCCATGATTCTTCAGGTTTTCTACAACCTGATTGTAGCCATGATCGACAATCTGGTCAACAAAATGGAGGACGCTTCAATCACCTTCCTGGACCTCGTTGCGGCGCACCTTAAAAAGTAAGCGAGCCATGTCATTTGATAAATTAAGCCGACTTCTGGCCGTTGTCCTGGGCGGCATCGGTCTGGTGTTTTCGCTCCTCATTTTCTTTGGGGGAGACGATAACCTGGATTTTAATGTGGGCGCTTCGATTTGGGTATCGATTGCGATGTTCGGTGTCGCCATCGCTCTGGCTATTTTCAGTGCGGTGCGCGGAATGCTGATCAACCCGGCCTCACTTCGCGGTTCGGCGATCGGTTTTGGTGCTCTGGCGGCAATCCTCATCGTGAGCTACGCGATTTCTTCGGGTTCGGACTACGAATCGTACAAGAACATCTCCGAGAGCGGTTCGCGATGGGTGTCAACCGGATTGAATGCCACGTACATCATGTCGTTGGCCTCAATCGGAGCCGTACTCTACTCTTCGGTTAGCCGTTTGCGCAAATAAGGCGTACCTATGGCCAGTAAGAAACGTGCTGTTCCCGAAATCAACGCAGGATCGATGGCTGACATCGCCTTCCTTTTGTTGATCTTCTTCCTCGTAACCACCACCATGGATGTGGATAAGGGCTTGCTCGTGAAGCTTCCGCCCTGGACCGAGGAAAGTTCGGAGGAACAAGACATTAAAGAAAAGAACATCTTCGTGGTGCTCGTGAACGCTCAGAACCAACTTCTGATCGAAGACGAATACGCATCGCTCGAAGACATTCGTCGGCTTGCCAAAGAATTCATCGACAACAACGGCGACGGTAGCTGCGAGGACTGCCGTGGCTTGCGTGATCCGAATTCTTCGGACAATCCGCGTAAAGCAGTGATTTCGCTTCAAAACGACCGGGGTACGAGCTACAAAACATTTGTTACCGTGCGTAACGAGTTGTTGGGAGCCTACTCAGAGCTGCGGAACGATCTTGCAGAGCGCAAGTACGGTCGCGACTACGAGTCGTTGAGCGAGGAGGACAAAGAAGCGGTAAATGAAATTTACCCTCAGTTCATCTCAGAGGCAGAACCGGTTAAAATCGGAGGATAATGGCACACATTAAAAAGAAAAAGAAGGTTGAGACGCCACCGTTGTCAACCGCTTCGTTGCCCGATATCGTCTTCATGCTGCTGTTCTTCTTCATGGTTACTACGACCATGCGCGAAGTGACCCTTCTCGTTAAGTTGAAGAAACCACAAGCTACGGAGATCCAAAAGCTCGAGCGCAAGGACCTGACGACCTACATCTATGTGGGAGCTCCCAAGAGCGCCGCGTTGGGTACCGAACCGCGCATCCAGTTGGCGGACCAACTCGCCAGTGTGGGCGACGTGCAGCAGTGGGTGATTCTTCAGCGCGAGGCCATTAACGAGGCCGAGCGCACGAAGTTTACCGTTTCCATCAAGGCAGATATCGATGCCAAGATGGGCCTGATAAGCGACATTAAGCAGGAGCTTCGCAAAGCACAAGCCTTGAAGCTTTCGTATTCGGCAAATCCCGCGGCCTCTGCCGAGGAGTTGTTTAAGACGTTCTAAGATAGCCTCTTAGTTCTACCTGCCCGGCCCCCGCAAAGGGGCCGGGCTTTTTTTTACCCAGCGGGCGAGCCGGGCAGCTAAGGCTGTAGTTTTGCCGCATGGGCCAGTGGATCAAGTCAGACTTCGTGTTTTTGGGTGCCGCGGTGCTGGTTTCGCTGCTGTTTGCTTCGGGATTGGGCGGTTCCGCGGTCATGGGCTTGTTGGGCTACGCGGGAATGCCCATGAGCGAAGTCATGCTTCGCGAGGAACTCAACGCCTCCCGCGCCCTCTTGGCCCAGCAGGGATTGGGTTCGCTGGCGCTCTTTTTGCTCCCCGGGGTGGCCATGCTCCAGCGCTGGTCGGCCCAACAATCGGCGGAGGTGGCCGTGGAATCGCCGGCCCTGCCCCGGGCGGAATGGTCGGTGGCCCAGACCGCTATGGCGTGGTCGCTGCTCCCGGCGTTGCTGCCCCTGCTCGAGTGGGCGACGGGCCAGTGGATGCTGCTGCTCGAGTCCCAAAATTGGGCTGCGGAGGCCCGGGCGCAAGTCGAAATGCAGGCCCAGCTCGTGGAACGGGTGCTGTTCCTGCCCCATTGGATCGACGCGGTCCTCGGCGTGCTCGTCTTTGTCGGCTTGGCGGCGGTCGGCGAGGAGCTCTTTTTTCGCGGAGCCCTTCAGCGCATGCTTCGCCCCCGTTGGGGTCAGGGATCGGTTCTGGCGTCGGCCCTCCTTTTTGCCGGATTTCATTTTGACCTGCTGCACCTTCCGTTTTTGCTCACGGCCGGATTCCTGTTGGCCTGGCTCTACGAGCGGAGCGGACGCCTGTGGGTGCCCGTCGGGGCGCACGTGCTGCACAACGCGGTGACCTACCTTCAGGCGCAGCGGGCGGGTCCGGGGTCCTACGCCGAGTTCAGCGCGGAACCCTTGTCGTGGACCGTGGCCGCGGGAACCTTGGCTGCCGTCGCCTTGTGGGTCGCACTGCGCCGCCGGTAAGTACCTTTGTGCTGTGGTCCGCATCGCTGATATTGAACTTCCTGATTTTCCGCTGCTGCTGGCGCCGATGGAGGACGTGAGCGATCCGCCCTTTCGCGCGCTGTGCAAAGAGAACGGGGCCGATTTGATGTACACCGAGTTTATCTCGAGCGAAGGCCTCATTCGCGACGCTGCTAAGTCGCGCGCCAAGCTGGACATCTTTGAGTACGAGCGCCCGATCGGCATCCAAATTTTTGGTTCCGAGCTGGAAAGCATGATTGAAGCCGCCGAAATCTGCGCCGAGGCCAACCCCAACCTGATCGACATCAACTACGGGTGCCCGGTGAAAAAGGTCGTGTGCAAGGGCGCCGGAGCGAGCATGCTGCAAGACATCCCCAAGATGGTCCGCCTCACCAAGGCCATCGTAGATGCCGTAGATAAGCCGGTGACCGTCAAAACGCGCCTTGGTTGGGACGACAGCACCAAAAACGTGGTCGAAGTCGCCGAGCGCCTTCAGGACATCGGCATCAAGGCCATCAGCATCCACGGCCGCACGCGCAGCCAGATGTACAAGGGCGAAGCCGACTGGACGCTGATCGGAGCGATTAAGAACAATCCGCGCATGCACATTCCGGTGTTTGGCAACGGAGACGTAGACAGCCCCGAAAAGGCAATCGCGATGCGGGACCGCTACGGCGTCGACGGCGTGATGATCGGGCGGGCGACCATTGGCTACCCCTGGATTTTCAACGAAATCAAGCACTTCATGGCAACCGGAGCGCACTTGGCTCCGCCTACATTGAGCGAGCGGGCCAACGCGGCCCAGCGGCATTTGGAGCTGTCGGTGGAGTGGAAGGGCGAGAAGCTGGCCATCGCCGAAATGCGCCGGCACTACGGCAACTACTTTCGCAACTTCCCGAACTTCAAGGAGCTGCGCCAGACCCTGGTGACCTCAGATTCGCTGGAGACGCTGCGCGCGACCTTCGACGAAATTCGCGGCGACTACGCGCTGCGCAACAGCTTCGTGTCTGAGCTGGCTTGACGCGCGGCCAGCCACGAGAGCAGCGCCCCGAGCGCTACCACCAACCCCAGTACTGCAACCGACTGACCCAGCGCCCAGCGCACGGGGTAGGCGTCGACGACGTAGCCTTCGCCGAGCTTCAGCAGCCCCCATTGGGCTTGCGCGCCCACTACGGTCCCGCCCAGCAGGAGTCCCCCCGCGGCTCCGAGGAGGCTGAGCCAGATTCCGCTCCAGGTGAACGCCCGGCGAATGCGGTCGGCCGGCATGCCCAGGGCCGCCAGCATGGCCCGCTGCCCCTGCTTTTCGAGAATGATCAAGCTGGAGGCCGCGTAGAGCCCAAGCGACGCGAGGAGCACGATGAAGCCCAAAATCGCGGCGGTGGCCAGTCCTTCGCTGCGCAGCACCTGAAACATGGCTTTTTCGCGCTCCTCGGGGCGTTCGGCAAGCCAGCCTGGGGCGGACTGCTCGAGCTCGCGGCGCAGGTCGAGGCCGGCGTCGTCGGGGCGCGGCCACACCAGCACATAGGACCAGGCGCCCGAATCCGCGAGCGGCCGCAGCGCGCGCAGGTCGTCGGCGGGCATCAGCCCAAAGGCATAATCGATTTGGGGGTGTACGGCAAAGGTTCCGCGCACGCTCGACCGCTGGCGCTGCACGTCGTCGAGGCCCTGCTGGGGCCAAAGCAGCTCCACGGGATCGGGCCCGAGGTCAAACGAAACGAGGAGCTGCTCGGCCACCCCGGTCCCGACGTACAGGCCGTCGAGCTCCTGGACCGTGTCGCCGTCGCCGCGCACCAATTGGTCGGCCCACGGACTCCAAGCCGCAAACGCCGAGTCCACCCCCCAGAGTTCGACCAAAAGCTCGCGCTCGTCGGTGCGCACCAATGCTTTTTGGCTCACCGCGGTAGCCACGCCGGCCACCTGGGGATGCGCGCGAAGCGCCTCCAAATTAAGGGTCGCATGCTGCCCGAGGCGGGGCGACAGGGTGTAGGGCGCGTGCATGCCGCGGTAGGCCTCGCGGACCATGCCCTCCAGCCCGTTGAACCCGGCGAGCACCACGAGCATTGCGGCGGTACCCACGGCGACGCCCAGGGCCGCCAGCCAGGCCACCCACTGCGTGAGCTTGCGTCCGCGAAGCAGGCGCCAGCCCAACTGCGGTCCGCTTGCGCGCATTACTTGATCGGATTTTCGCCGCCCTCGCGAAGAAGGCGTTCAATGTTGGCCTCGTACTCCATCGAGTCGTCGGCGAAGTACTGCAGGTTGGGAATCACGCGCAGCTGGTGGCGCACCCGCCCGGCCAGCTCGTTTTTGATGCGCGGAGCGTGCTCCTGAATGAACTCCATCGCCTTTTCGGTGCGGTCGATGGGGAAGAAGCTGAGGTACACCCGCGCCAGCCCCAGGTCCGGAGTCACCCGAATCTTGCTCACGGTAATCAGGGTTCCGGGGAATTCCGCCGCCGCCAAGGCCCGAAATACCTCGGCCATGTCGTGCTGAAGCAGCGAATTGATGCGTTTTTGGCGAATGGATTCCATACCCGCAAAAGTACCGCTAATTTTAGGGCAATGATTCCCTCTCCCCACTGGCTCGGAATCGAGCACCTCGGCATTGCCGTGCGCGACTTGGACGCGGCCGAACTTCGCTATACGGAGCTGCTCGGAGTCGGGCCCTACCAGCGCGAAGAAGTGGCCTCTGAAGGGGTAATGACGTCGTTTTTTGCAGTCGGAGGCAACAAAATTGAACTCCTCGCGGCCACCCGTCCGGATTCGCCCATTGCTACCTTTCTGGAAAAGCGCGGCGAAGGGCTGCACCACGTGGCCTATGCCGTGGCCGACATTCAAGCGGAACTGGATCGCCTCGACGCGGCCGGGATTGCGCTCATTCACCGCCACCCTAAACCAGGTGCCGACGGCAAAATCATCGCGTTTCTGCACCCCAAATCCACGGGCGGAACCCTGATCGAGCTCTGCCAGGACGCCTAAACTTAACTAAAGTGCAGGGTCCGCCATCCGTAGGCGGCAGCTGAAGCAATGTTGGCGGCGTGGTCGTCCACAAAAAGCACTTCGGCCGGCGACGAAATGCCCAGTTCGCGGTCCACGGCGGCATAGATCGCGGGATCGGGCTTGCGCAAACCCAGGTCAAACGAGTAAAACACGCGTTCAAAGCAGCGCGCAAACGCCGCGTATCCGTGCGGCCCCATGCGGCGGCGCACCTCGTCGATGTGAATGGGGTTGGTGTTGCTCAGTAGGGCGAGGCGGTAGCCTTGCGCGCGGAGCCGGTGCAGCTTGGCCAGCGTGCGCGGAGGCACTTCGAGCAGCAGCGCGTTCCACGCCGCGTCCAGGCTCGAACGGCTGGCGGCCCACTTCAGCTCGCGGCGGAGGGCGTCGCGAAACCCTTCGGCCGAGAGCGCCCCCGTTTCTACTTCGTGAAAAAAGTCCGCGTCGAGGTTGAGCCTTGCCGGCGCACCCAGGGCTTGAAACGCTTCCACGCTTCGCGAAGGGTCGATTTCGATTAAAACGTTTCCGAAATCAAATACGATCCACGCTCCAGGGTGCGTGGTGAGCTCTGAGGTTTTGAGGCGGCGCATAGCCCCAAAGGTCGCTCTAAACGGCGTCGGCTTTGGTGTACTTCTTGGGCGTGACCCCAAACTTTCGCTTGAAGGCCGCAATGAAGTGGCTCGGATTGTGGTATCCAATTTCAAACGCGACTTCGTTCACGCTCAGGCGTCCTTGGTCGAGCATGCGCCGGGCGTGGTTCAGCCGCGTGTCCATCACGTACCCGTACACGGTGTTGCCGTACACCTCTTTGAAGCCCGCCTTAAGTCGGTATTCGTTGAGGCCCACAAGGTCGGCCAGCTGCTTGATCGTGGGCGGACTCTGCCATTGGTCCAAAATCACGGCCTTCGCGTCGTGAATGCGCTTGAGGTTGTCTTCGTCCTTCAAAAACGGACACACGGCCGTGTCGGGCTCGCTGCTGTGAAAGTAGTGCCCCAAGAGCTCGAGGACGTACCCCAACTGCGCCACGCGCAACGCATTGTTGCTGAGCTTTTTAGCCCAAAGGGCGTCCAGAATGACGCGCTGCCCGGCGTCTACGGACCGCTGGTCGTAAATCGGACGCTGCAGGTCGGTCCGGCCCAAAAACGGAATTTCTTCGCTCGCCTCACCGTCGGGCATGAACAGGCGGTGAAGGCGGTCAAAGCGCAGCTTCACCGCGATCAGTCGCTTGCCGTGCGGCAGGCTAATCCCCGCGCGCAGCTCGTCCTTGGGGTTGTAGATGAAAAAGCTCTGGCCTGCCGGAAGCGGACGCATGTACATCGGCCCGAACTGAAACGACGTTTCGCCGTCAAGGCTAAAGAACAAGTGCACGTGTTCCCGCTCCAAAACCAACGTGCTGGGGGTCTCGCTGGCGCGGCCTTCGAGGCGGAGCCACTCAATGCCCTCGTACAGGCTTTGGTATCGGATTGGGCTATTTGGGCTCATACTAATTGAGCACAAAAGTACGTTTTAGCCAGGTTTTGTTCGATTTTTGAAGGCAATTTTTGGGTTATCTAATTTTTGTTTTAGGGTATAAATCAGTTTGGAGTGCGGCTATTTTTGCTGCGTGAAATGGCTGCGTGAATACCGTATGATCCTCAAGCGCGACGGCTGGGCGGGCTTGATTCGCCAGGCCGGATGGCCGGTGGCGATCGGACTTTTTTCGTTCTTCTTGCTCAAAGGCCTGGCCTGGTTGGCGCTGGCGTACGGCGGGCTGGAATTGGTGCGTTAGTTCGCGCCGTAGTTTAGGCTGCGCTTCGTGATAGCGACCTTTTTCCCCAGCCTATTTTGTTTGTTTGCGAGGTAGTCCTCACGGACCGTCCAGTTTCCTTGGCTATCGAATTGGGTGTATCGGTATTCGTGCTTGACCAGGCGTTCTGCCGTGTAGTAGTGCTTCCACAAGAGGCCATTGTCCAGATAGACATAAAAGTTCATGATTGATTTTTGAGGACGGCCCAGTTGATCGGGTTCCAATAACTCCATTCGCGTTTTTTGTCCCTGATCGTTGTATTCGAATTTTTTTCCCAGTATCAGCGACGTTCCTTCAATTACTTGTTCCTCCGCAACGGTACACGACCCGTTAAACTTTATTAGTGTTTGATTTTTGTAGCTGCCGTCGATACCAACCTGGTACAGTTCCACTAGACTTTTCTTCGCTTTGGTGCTGACCGAAACGCTGCTTACGCCCTCGTTACTGTAGTTTACCCATCCAGAAACGGCGCCGTTAGCGGTAAAAAGCACATGGGTATTCTGCATTAATCCATTGCTCAACGTGCGCTTGATTAATGCCACTTGTCCATTCGAATTAAAGGTGAATTCTTTCCGCACCGGACGCTGCTTTTTACCCTTGATGATTTGGGTTTCTTCTTCAACAATCGACCGGCAGTTCCCTTGAAAAGGGAGCGGTTCCTGCGGTAGCGGGCAGGTTTGCCCGAGCAATGGGAAAGCGAACACCGCACTCAACCACAGTACGAGGGTTGCGCGTTGGAACTTGTTGCAATTATTCGTGTGCTTATCCATAGGGCAAAAATAGAGCGTTCCTGAGTCCTAAGTTTGCACTCCCGCGCCCATAGCTCAGCGGTTAGAGCAGGGGACTCATAATCCCTTGGTCGCAGGTTCAAATCCTGCTGGGCGCACTAAACCCGTCACCCGAAAGGGTGGCGGGTATTTTTTTAGTTCAACGGGCGCGTTCCTTGGCAAATAGAAATAAAAAAAGGCACCCGTTGGGGTGCCTTTCGATGCAAGGTTGAGCAGTGTTACTTGATTACCAACGTTTCAAATGCCGGAGTAAACGTGTCTCCTGCCTTGAGTTTTTTGGACCACTTCACGCTTCCGTCGACGTAGACCTTGGCGACTATGTCGCTCCAGAGAACGTCGGCTGCTCCGGTGCTGTTGAAGAGCTGTCCGTTGATTTTGAGTTCCTGTCCCGCCATGGCCGTGAAGGTTTGGCCGGTTTTTTTAATCGGACTCTCGGCGCCCGTCGCGCCCACTCCGCCCAAGGGGGCGAGGTTCTGGTCGTAAATCGCCAAGAAAAAGAACGAGGTCGCCCCGCCTTCCTGCTTGGTTTCGAGTACCGCGTACACCTCGCGCGGAACCGTGGGGTCCTTTTCGCAGCTCGTACTGCCAAACACCCCCACGAGGGCTAAAATCAGAAAAGTTAGAAATCGCTTCATGAGGAATAATTAATGGGATGAAGTTAAGCTGAAGAACCTGAAAAGTAACGCTACGGGAGCACAACAAACCGAGCGGTAACGCCCGATACATGAATAAGGCGAATCAAGTAAGTTCCAGGGGCCAAATCCAGGATACTTGGTGTGCTCGAAGCGCTACCCACGGCAACCACCGTTCCGTTCAGGGCAAGTACCTGCCAAGGAATGCCCCAATACGCTTCGGGCCAATAAACCGCACAGGACTGCGCTGCAGGATTGGGAACAACCTTTACGGCGGGCATCGAATGGGCGCCGGGGTCGCTTAGGTTTGAACGCAATTGCACGGCCGTAGAATAAGCCCAAATCCCTTGGCATCGCTCAATGGCCAACCGCACTTCGTAGTGCTGGAGCACCGAATCGGCGTTTGCGAGATTGAATCCAACCACATTGGTATCGGTAACCGTATTAATGGGGCTTCCTGCAAAAACACTCGACCAAGACTGCCAAACTGAAGTGCCGTTGGCTCGGACTTGCCATTCGTGCGGAAGGGTGAACGCGCAGGTTGCGTAGCTCATGGCTAACGGATTTCCCGGCACATTGTATCCTGATGCTAGGGTGGGAACTCGAACTTCGAGCAATCCCCCCGGGGTGAAGTACACTATCGGCGGCGCTTGGTCCGGCTGGGTGCCAAAGCACGAATAGGATGCTGAGGTCGTTGCCGTCATGGTGCTGGCACTGTCGCAAATACCCGCGGCCGCTGCTTGAGTGACTGTTGCGGTAACGCTGGGTGGATTCCAGCATGGAACCACAGTACCCCGCACCGTCAATTGCGCATCGGTGGTGGCGCAACTGGTTTGGTTGTGGCAGGGATGGTTGGGATTCGCCATCTCAAATCGGCCACCGTACGAAACCGTCCAAATCTTGGTTCCGGAGCCTAATCCACTGGAATTCAATGAGTGAAGCAGACCAAAGCCGTAGCCACTAGGCCCAGATAAACTTGCTTGAACGACGGATTTTACCTGATAGGTTGCCGTAGCCTCCTGGCTAATGCACCCATTCACCAAATCTCGAGTTCGTACCATGAATGCATACGATGCCCCGGGTACCAACGTTTGCGCACTGGTCACGTTAGGCGGACCTAAGCTCCACACGGCCGCTGGGGCCACTCGGTGTTCAATGATCAGGTTGGTCCCGGCACTGGGCCATGAAAAGCTGAATCCCGCATTGGTTGGGCACCGCAGCACCGATTGGGATTGAAGCGGTGGCCCGGCTGATGCTACCCATACGGAACAAACGGCGGCGGGGCTGACGCAGTTGGATAGGGTGTCCACCCAGCGCCCATAGCGAACAAGCCAGCCTGGAACGCTTGAGGTCAGCGCACTAGGGTACAAAAGTGCGGTCGCTGCTGAGGTATCCGTGGGGGAAACCCAAAACCTCAAGCGTGCCGAGGCCTGGGGAGCGGTTACGTTGGTGAGGATTGCCGTTCCTCCAAGGCAAACCGTATCGATCCAACTCACAGGGGCCGGAAGGTACCCGCAGGCATACCGCATGGACACGGTTCCCTGGGCGCTGCAGTTCAGAGAGTCCGTTGCCGTGACGGTGTAGGTTCCGGGGGCACTCAAAAGGGGCGAAGCCAGGGTGGAACTAAAGCCGTTGGGCCCAGTCCAAAACCAAGTCACGGGACCCGTACCGCTTGCCGTGTAAAAAACTTGGCCTGGCACACTTCCAATTAGGCGAATCGAGTCTTGATTTAGTGAAACCGCGGCGGGTACGATAACTCGCCTTCGCGCAAAGGTGCCTAGGGCGTCCGTGAGCGTGACGTGGTAGGCACCACTTGCGAGGTTGCTAAGGGTTGTACCCGTGGCGCCATGGTCCCAAACGACCGAAACGGGCGGGGTAAATCCCATGGCGTTGGTAAGCGAAATGCTCCCATTGGGCGCGAGGGAAGAGCACGATCCGGTTACGGAAATGTTCAAGGTAGGCGAACTGCGCAAATTGGCCCAATCGATCGCGGCATCCCCGGCACCGAGCAGCCGAAGCCTTAGCCGAAATAGGCCCGAAGCAGGATGAGGGTGCATTCGCGCATCCACGCGATAGGTTGCCCACGAGTTCGTGAGTACGAATGTGTCCAGAACCTGGGCCGCTCCGCCGCTTGAAGGGATTAATGCAACCTCCAAAGCCGTGTAGGGCTCAGCGTTTCCGTGGCTTGACCAATTCGACCAAGGAGTGCTAGCGTGGGCCATGTGTAGGGTGTTTTTTGCAGCGCGAATGCTCAAGACGCCCATGGTGGTTGCCGAAAATTCCGGGCTCATTACGCTGGGCTGGGCCCAGACGTACTGGGTTGCGCCGGGAATCTGGTAGCTGTTTACGAGGCGCAGATAGGCTCCGCCCGAATCGCTCGAAAGGTGGGCGCAGCTGTAGTTGAAGGGGGCAAAGCCCATCCAGGGCACCGTTTGGCCTTGGCTACAGCAAGCCGGCCCAAAGCGCAGGCTGTCGAGGCCGTCGCACCGCAGGTCTTGGTCCCACGGCCCCAACCATTGCTGCTTGGCGGCGGCCTGCGAGGCGGCGGCAAACGAGGTAGTGTAGGGTAGGCTTACTTGCCCTCGTGCAGAAAACGCGAGGACCCAGACAAATAACAATCCTAGGGTGCGCAACATGCTTAAAAGTACACGGAATGCACTCCCAAAAGGTCGCAGTTTTTACTAAATCAATGGGGGTTCGCAGTAATAACTGCCGGCTTTGAACCAATTTCGGGGGGCCACGCGCGATATCCGCGAATGAACTGCGTGGCTAAGTGCCAAGCGGTGCGTGGGCTTCGCCGTCCGGGGTACTTAAACAGTCCGACGTACATACCAAAAAAGGCCATGTACGGAATTCGGAGAAGGAAGAATCCGACAAGGTTGAACTTGCGGTGGTACATTCCAAAATTGTAGAAGCTGTCGGCATACCACGGAAACGGATCGCGGTCTTTAAAAAATGCATTCCCGTTGCGTTGCGGATAGTGCATCACGGTAACCTCACTTCGGAACGAGATGCTGTACCCTGCGCGCAAAAACTGACGTGCAAAATCGGTTTCTTCGTGGATCCCCATCCCGATGTAGGCGGGCTCGTACTTGAAATGGGCATTCCGGGGCGATTTGATGAATCCAAAGGCGCCCCCGCTGTAGCAGTTTAACCCGTCGGCCTGTGCCCAAGTGTGGCTGTTATTGTAAAAATGCCCGTACCACGTGAACCGTTGTACGTTGCTTGTGCTGGTTTCGACTTGACCGGGTTCGAGAATTCGCGGCGTAAGCACTCGGTCGGGAAACTCAGTTAAAAAACGAACGAAGTAGGTGAAAAAATCGCGCGGAAGCGTAACGTCGTCGTCGGTTACGACGACTACGCCCAAAGGGGCGTGATCAAAGCCCGTTTGCTTGGCAATGCACCGATTTTGAACATCCATTGGGAGGTACGTTACCGCAATTGACGGGTTGAGTTCCTTGAGGTATGCCTGAACGAGCATGCGCGCCTCGGGATCGGTGCTTTGATCGACCACAATTAACTGCGTTGGGGCTAAATCGAGTGCATTAAGGCTTTCGATCAAGGGGGGCCATACGTTGGGTCGATTGAACGTTGGAACGACGAGCGTGCGTTCGTTCGAAGCCGATATGGGCGTGAATTCCTCACGTTTTCGGTTAATAAAGTCCGCCCAAAGTAGGCGCACGGCGCTGCTTATCTCCCCTGGGCTAAACCACGCTAGGCTAATGGGAAAACCTTGTTTTTGGCATGTGTACCAAAACAGGGTGAGTGTGACGAGTTCCGTCGCGATAATGGCTAGGGCAGACCCCGTCATCCCCCAAAGAGGCAATAGAAGAACATTCAAGGTGACGCTGACTACCGCTCCGAGGCTAGTGATCCACAACACGGTCTGGTCCTTGCCGTTGTTGAGCAGTACCTGGTTCGAAAGCGTAGCCGAAATTCCCGTGATGAAGGGCACAATGAGCAGTAGGTGAAAAAGCCCGAGTGAGGCCGCATAAGCAGGACCGAATAGCCCGTGCACGAGCCACGGACTCACCAGGTACATGAAGGCCCCAGAAAGCGCCAACGCGAGGACTGAAACCGATAAATTTCGGCTCACGCGCTGCAGTCCTTCGGTTTTTGACTTTTGAAACCCAACCGTGGCGTGCGGCAACATGGCAAAAACGAGCGGAATGCCAATAAGCGCTTGGCTTATGTTCATTAATCGCCATCCTAAACTGAAAAGCCCGACTTCTTCAAAAGTCAAGTAAAGTCCGAGCAGAATAATGGTCGCGGTTTGGTAGGTATTGTTGATGATGGAAGTCACGAACAAGAAGCGCTCCTTCCACAGGAGTTCCCACGTCGGGCGGTCCCACTTAATTCGAAACGGAATTCGATCTTGAATGACCGCAACGAGGAAGGTGAGCAGTCCAACGGCTACCGTGCTCAGACTCAGGATTAGCGGATAGCGGTAGTAGTGTTCAGGTCGCGAAATGACGAAAAACAAAAGCCCCACAAATCCCAACTTGATCACCAAGTGAATCGGAACAATCCGATGCATTTTCTGCAGGCCTTGGAAGTACCAATTGGGCATAAGAACCCATCCAAAAACCAGCAAAAAGCTGGAGTATGCGGCCCGAGTATGGTGGTTGATTTCAGGTAGGCACAGGTGCAGTACGCTAAAAATCAAAGTGGCAGCTAGAAACAGTGCCAGGCGAGCCGACACCACCCGGTTAAACAGGTCGTGTATCTTGGACCGATCGTTAGCGTGACGCGCGATTTCGCGAGTAGCCGAAATATCAAAGCCGTAGGTCACCATAAGGCTGAAGTAGCCCACGATGATTCCCAAAAAATTCACGATGCCAAAAAACTTGGGGCCAACCACGTTCCCTAAATAGGGAAGGGCCACAATCGGAAAAATGTACTGCAGAAACTGCAGCATGCTGTTGGATAGGGCGTTCGTAAAGAGGGTACCGCTTTTCACTTGGGTAAAGGTAGGATTTGCATCTGCGTTGCCTGCGAAACGGACTACTTTTGGGTGGTGAGCGAATCAAAGAAGGTTTGTGTGGTGATGGGCGATGACCGCCCAGTGCGTGAAGGTGCTCAAACGGCGACGAGTTACCCTTCGCTGGCTTATGAAATCAACCGGCGATTTTGCGCTTCGAAGAATTGGGACTTTCGTTACGAGTGCTACGGCCTGCCATCCCGGCCTTGGGGGTCTTGGTCCGCGTATTCCCGATCGGCGCGGCAGCATCGTGCAGCCTCTTGGGTCAAGATTTTTGCGGTACTTCGCGCCCTGGAGTTAGGGTATGAGTTCGTTATTTGGATCGACAGTGACTGCATCTTTTACAACCACAGCGCAGATTGGTCCGACGTCATGGAGTCATTTGATCGCCCAGAGCTTCAGTTCTTGAGTTGGGTTGACCGACCTTTTTATCACGATCAGTTTTGTGCAGGCTTTTTTATCGTTCGATCGAGCGAGGCTATTCAACGCCTGCTGTGCGAGCTCTGGACGCAGCCGTCGGACTACAGTTGGAAGCACGTCTACGAGCAATCAGAACTGAATTCGCGCATCAAGTGTTGGTCGCCAGCCGAATATACGATCATAGATGAACCGATGTTTCGACTCGAAGTCGAGGACCAGCGACTCCTTCACCTCGCGAGCTTTGACCACCAAAAGCGAATTCCGGGCTTTGCGGATTGGTTTGCCCAACGCTCAATTAAGCCGGAAGCTCTCGAGGTTAAAAACCATGTGTTTACCGATCTTTTGGTTGACCAATGGGATCAAAAATTAGGCGGACGAGCACTTACCTGGATTGAGCGATTAGGCAGGGACGTGTGGAGTATGCGTCAGGCCATTCGGCGCAGCGCAAAGCGTGCGTTCATCAGGTCAAGGTAAAGTTCGTACCTTTGCACCGCAGTTGCTAGGGCGGCTGCCTTCACACCGGAGGGAGTATTAACCTTGGTGCGGCCGCTTCCGGTGCGGCGCTCCGCCTCCCTTAGGGATTATGAAATTTACAGATCTTGATCTGAACGCAGACATTTTGGATGCGCTCGACGACTTGGGCTACGAAAGCCCCACCCCCATTCAGCAGCAAGCCATTCCGCCCGCCCTCGAAGGCCGCGACGTGCTGGGCACCGCCCAAACGGGAACCGGCAAAACGGCCGCCTTCGTGCTGCCGATTCTCGAGCTGCTGAGCCGCGAACCCATTGACGACCAGCGCCCCATCCGCGCCTTGATTTTGACCCCGACCCGCGAGCTTGCGATTCAGATCGACGAGAGCATCCGCGACTACGGCAAGTACGTCGACGTCAAGCGCGCCCTGATTTTTGGAGGAGTGGGCCAGCAGCCCCAAGTGGACGCGCTGCGCCGAGGCTCTGAAATGGTCGTCGCAACCCCCGGACGCCTGCTTGATTTAATGCAGCAGGGCCATGTGGACCTGCGCGACCTTTCCTGGTTCGTGCTTGACGAGGCCGACCGCATGCTCGACATGGGCTTCATCAACGACGTGCGCAAGGTGATTGCCAAGCTTCCGCGCGAGCGCCAGACGATGTTCTTCAGCGCAACGATGCCGTTTGAAGTACTTAAGCTCAGCGACGACTTGCTCGTGGACCCGGTGCGCGTGTCGGTAGCTCCGGTTTCGAGCACCGCCGAGAAAATCGAGCAGCGTGCCTTCTTTGTCGACACCAACGCCAAGCGCGACTTGCTCGCCCACGTGCTGAAGTCCGACGACGGAATCAAATCGGTGCTGGTCTTTGCCCGCACCAAGCACGGGGCCGACCGCATTTCCAAAGATTTGGAACGGCGCGGAATCCCCGCCCTCGCCATCCACGGCAACAAGTCGCAGAATGCCCGCCAGGCGGCGCTCACCAGCTTCAAGAAGGGCAAGACCCGCGTGCTGGTGGCCACCGACATCGCCGCGCGCGGAATCGACATCGACGAGCTCACGCACGTAATCAACATGGACATTCCTGACGTGGCCGAGACCTACGTGCACCGCATCGGCCGCACGGGTCGCGCCGGAGCCTCAGGCGTAGCCTACTCGTTCATCGACCGCGAGGAGTACGGCAACTGGCAGGCTGTGCTCAAGTTGATCAACGTCGACGTGCCGGCGGAACGCGATCATCCGTTCCCCTCCGTTCTGTCGACGCCTGATTCGTTCGCGCTCGTCTCCAAGGCCGCCGCGGGCGGTGGAGGTCCGCGCAGGCCCACGCGACCCCAAGGTCGCCGCCGCTAAATGAAAAAGCCCCGAGCGTGAGCCCGGGGCTTTTTTTTATGATTCTTCGGAAGTCCTACCAGCCTCCCGGAATCTGGGCGTTTTTCGCGGTAAACGGCTTCCACACCTCGGCTTCCCAAGTGGCCAGGGCCTTGAGCTCGGCTTCGGTAGCGGCTTTGGCCGACTTCCATGCTTGGAGCATGTTGGGCGACGGGGCGCCGCGCAGGCTCCAGTAATGCCCTGAAAACTGGCCGTACTTCCAGTCCCAAGTCTCAGGCTGTTCGAAGTAGCCCTTCACGTCTTCCTTGCCAAACAGCGCCATGCGGCGGTCTTCGATCGACTTGAGCTGGGCCTTGACGTCGGCGCGGAGCTGCTTCGTGGCTGCCGTGTCGGGGTTGGCCGCCACGAGCTTATCGAGCAGTTCCAGCTTCTTTTTGGCCTCGCGCAAGGTCGTTACCGCGGAGTCCAGGCGGCCCATCAGTCCGTTGACCTCGGCTTCAAAGGCGTGCTGGGCGGCCCAGTCGCGCTGCGGCGCGCGCGGGTCGTCGTGCACGGTGACGTAGGCGCTGTCGCGGTGCGTGCCGAGCTCGTACACCAACAAATAGCGTCCGGGCTTGACTTCGGGGCCGTATCCCGGATCGCTGGCGTTCTCGCGTTCGCTGCGGCTCATCGACGGCCGGTTGACGCCCGCGCTGCGCAGGTTCCAGTTCCAGCGCTGCAGTCCGTTTTCGGCCGGAACCTTGGACTCGATGCGGCGAATGCGGGCTCCGCTCGGGTCGTACACGTCCACGCGCAGCCACTTGACTTTTTTGAGCTCCTTGTCGGCCGTGTCGCGCTGCAGGTAGTAACTCAGGCGCGCGCCCCCAGAGCGGTTTTCGCCTTGGAACATCGCGTGGCCCTGAAAGCGAATGCCGTCCGACTCCGCATAAATCCAATGGAAGGCGTCGGGCGCGTCGTACGCCGTCAGCACTCGGCCCTTGGCGGCGGCCGCCTCGCGGAGCGGACGCAGGTCGTCCAGAATCCACGCGGCCCGTCCAAAGGTTCCGAGCACGAGGTCGCCCTCGCGCTCCTGAATCGCGAGGTCCTGAACCGGCATCACGGGCAGGCCGGTCCAGCGCTGCCAGGTTTTGCCGCTGTTGGCGCTCACAAAGAGGCCCGTTTCGGTGCCGAGGTAGACCAGCGAAGGCTGCGCGGGGTCTTGGAGCACGCTGAGGCAGTGCCCCATTCCCTTGGGCGGAATTGCCGGAATAAGGTTGGTCCAGGTTTTTCCAAAGTCCTTAGTGTGAAACAGGTAGGGGTTAAAGTCGCCTTGGCGGTAGTTGTTGACTACCACCCAGGCCTCGGCCGCGTTCACGCTGCTCGCGCGCACCTGCGGCACCCAGGCGCCTTCTGGCATGCCCTTGATGCTGCAGCGGGTCCAGGTGGCGCCGCCGTCGCGGGTCACCGACACGGTTCCGTCGTCGCTGCCGGTCCAAATGAGGCCTTTTTGCAGGGCCGACGGGGCGATGGCCAGCAGGCAGGTGTGCATTTCGGCGCCGGTGACGTCAAACGTGAGTCCGCCCGACTCGAGGTACTTCTGCTTCTCGGGATTGTTGGTCGTGAGGTCGGGAGAAAGGATTGACCACGAGGCCCCGCGGTCGGTGGAGTAGTGCACGTGCTGCGAACCGTAGTACAGCGCATCGGGGTTGAAGGGGTCGGCCGCAATCGGACTGTTCCAGTGCCAACGCAGGGCCTTGCCCTCGGGGTGCACCGGCTTGATGAACGTCTTTAAACCGTTTGAAACGTTTACCCTGGCCAAGTAGCCTTCCTGGGCCATGGCGTAGACCGTCGAGGGGTCCGTGGCGTGCGGGAGCACGTCAAATCCGTCCCCAAAGTAGAGTTCGGTCCAGTCGCTGTTGCCGATTCCGCCCTTGAGGTGGTAGGCCGGGCCTTTCCAGGACCCGTTGTCCTGCATTCCGCCGTACACGTTGTAGGGCAGCTGGTTGTCGACGCTGATGTGGTAGAACTGGGCGAGCGGCAGGTTTTCGACAAAGCGCCAGCTTTCGCCGCCGTCGCGGCTGATGTTGAGTCCGCCGTCGTTGCCCTCAATCAGGTAGCCGGGGGTCTTGGGCGACAGCCAAAGGGCGTGGTGGTCGGGGTGGATGTCGCTGTAGCGGGCGATGGTCTTCCAGCTGCGTCCGCCGTCTTCAGACTTGGTGACGAGGGTCCAAAGCGAGTAAATCGTGTTTTCGCGGAAGGGGTCCACGTACAGCTCGCTGTAGTAGAACGGACGGTTGCCAATGTCTTCGGCGTCGCTGATTCGGCTCCAGTTCACGCCGCCGTCGGCGCTGCGGTAGAGGGCGTTTTTGTCCTTGTTCTCGACCAGGGCATACACCACGTTGGGGTGGCTGGGTGCCACTGCCAGCCCCATGCGGCCGAGGTCGCCCTCGGGCAGGCCGTCTTTGGAGGTGCGCTGCGTCCAGGTCTCGCCGCCGTCGTGGCTCACGAAGAGGCCCGAGCCGGGTCCGCCGCTTTTAAAGAACCAAGGCCAGCGGCGGTACTCCCACATGGCCGCAAACAGCTTGTTGGGGTTGACCGGGTCGATCACCAGGTCGGCCGCGCCGGTGCGGTTGTTGCGGTACAGCACTTTGCGCCAGGTTTTGCCTCCGTCAGAGGTTTTGTAGACCCCGCGGTCTTCGGTGTCGCCGTAGGCCAGACCGATGGCGGCCACCCACACGGTGTTGGGGTCGCGCGGATGCACCACAATGCGGTGAATGCCCTTGGTGGCCTCGAGCCCCATGGACTTCCAGGTTTTTCCGCCGTCCAGGCTGCGGAACAGCCCGCCGCCAATGGTTTGCGAGTTGCGCGGATTTCCTTCGCCGGTGCCCACCCAAATCACGTCGGGGTTGCTGGGGTCGACGCGCACGGCGCCGATCGACGGATTGGGTTGCTCGTCCCAAATGGGTTCCCAAGACTGGCCGGCGTTGCGGCTTTTCCAGAGTCCGCCCGAGGCCGAACCGGCGTAAATCACCCGTTCGTCGCGCGGATCCACGTCGATGGCCGTGACCCGACCGCTCATGCCGGCGGGGCCAATGCTGCGAAACGTGAGGTTTTTGAGAAGGTCTTCAGGCAGGGTCTGGGCCGCGAGCTGCAGGGTCGCGAGGAGTCCGAGGGCAAAAAGGCGAATGTTCATCTAAGCAAGGTACGCAGAGCAGTCGTTTTAAGTGGTTAACTTGGGGGCATGAATCGGCAGTTTCCCCTCGGAAGATTCCAGTACCAGCACCAGGACCTCGACCTGACGCCCTATGTGGCGCGACTTGAGACGTTCCCCCAGCGCCTCGCGGCCGCTTGGGACGCCTGCCCGCCGGAACTTCGCGACGCCCCCTACCGCGAAGGCGGATGGACCCGCCGCACCGTCGTGCACCACATGGCCGACAGCCACCTGAACATGTACGTGCGCATCAAGCTCGCCCTGACCGAAGACGAGCCCACCGTCAAGCCCTACGACGAGAACGCGTGGGCAACCCTGCCCGACGGCCCGGTGGAGCTTTCGCTCCAACTCATCGCGGCCGTCCACGGCCGGGCGGTGCCCCTGTTGAAGACCTTAAGCGACGGCGATTGGGACCGCCGCTACGACCATCCGGAACTGCTGCGCACGGTTCCGATTCGCGAAGTCGTGCAGATGTATGCCTGGCACGGCGACCACCATTTAGCGCACATTCAACTGCCCTCCCTATGAAAAACACCCTGATTTTTGCCTTCGTTGCCGGAACCGTTTTGTTCTTCTGGCAATTTCTGTCGTTTGCCGCCGTCAACCTTCACGAGGCGGACCAGCGCTACCATCCGATGCAGGACCGCATCCTCGCCGACTTGGCCGCCTACGGCCTCGACGACGCCGGCTACATGCTGGGCCAGCCCGGCCCCGACGCCACGCCCGAGCAGCGCGAGGCCTTCATGGCTTCCCGCGAGGGCAAGCCTTGGGCCCACGTGGTTTGGCACCCCGCCCAAGATACCGACATGGTCAAGCCCTTGCTGCGCGGATTCAGCAGCAACGTCGCGATCGCCGGCCTCCTCTTTTGGCTGCTGGGCCAGCTTCGGAACGTGAACGCCGGCCGCGGAGCCTTGGTCACCCTCGTGCTCTCCTACATCGGCTACACCTACTTCATCTACAGCGACCACGTCTGGTACGACATTCCCGACCACGTCGTGCACTTGATTGACGCCGTCGTTCCCTGGTCCGCCGTGGGCGCCCTGGGCGGATGGATGCATGCCCGGAACCGTGCGTAGGCTGGCTTTCCTTAGTTTCTGGTTGCTGGCTTCTGGCTTATCTGCTCAAGATTGGGCCGAAAAGCCCGTTGCCGCCGAGCCCCAGGGCGCACTGTACCCTTTGCCGACGCGCCCCAACTACCAGCGGCTCGACGCCTGGGCGGCCCACCCCGACCTCGTGGACGGCAGCGACCGCCGCGTCGCCGCCGCCGACCGGGTATCGGGAGCCTTTGCGGGCGCCGGAATCCCCACCTTCTTCGTCTACCCCACCCACTACGAGGTCGGGCCAAAGTGGAACGCCGACATCTACGACGCCACCTACCGCCAGCAGGTCGACGAGGGCACTTTGGCCAACCAGGCGGCGGTCTTCAACGGAATCGGCCACGTCTGGGCTCCGCACTACCGGCAGATGAAGCTCGACGGCTACTACACCCACGACTCCGCCCAACTGGCGCTGGCCTTTGTGGCCTTTGACTCGGCCTACCAAGACGTGCGCCGGGCGTTTTTGCGCTTCGTCGAGCTGCAGCCCGGAAGTCAAACGTTTGTACTCGCTTCGCACAGCCAAGGCACGGACCACGCCAAGCGCCTGCTCAAGGAGGTCATCCTACCCAATCCCGAGCTGCGCGAGCGCCTTAAGCTGGCCTACCTCGTGGGCAACGTGGTGGAACTCAAGGAGCTTGACGGCCTGCCGCTCTGCACGCAGCCGGACCAAACGCACTGCTACCTCAACTGGCGCACCTACGGACAGGATTTCTATCCCGAGAAGTTTGGCGACCGCTATGCCGTGGTAAATCCCGTCACTTGGCGCACCGACGGCTTGGCCTCGCGCCGCCGCGACCACCTGGGGGCCTTGCTGCCCAGCGGACGCCGAGGTTTTGCCGGCTCGTTTGTCGTGCGGACGGACCAAGGAACCCTTCGCGTGGAGCGCCTTCGTCCGCTCCTCAAAGTCTTTTACAACTGGAAGAACTACCACATTGCGGACTACAACTTGGTGTGGTTCAACGTGCGGCGCAACCTGCACGAACGGTTGAGCACGGGCAAGCCCGCGTCTGCGCCGAGTCCCAGCGCCAAGGCCTTTGTGCCCACGGCGACCGAGTAAGGCTTAGTTCGAGAGAAACTTGAGGTTTTCGCGGTAGGCCCGTTCGACGTCGACGCGCTTGGCTTCGACGATCTCAAAAAACGTGAAGGCAAAAAGCCAGGACGTCCACATGTCGGGGTTTTCGTCAAAGGCGCCGTCGGCGGCGTTGCGCTCCCAAAACAGGTGCAGGGTCTTCACGGCGCGGAACCCTTGTTCCCACTGCGGCATCGACCAGCCCGGCAGGGCCCGAAGGTCGCCCAGGGCGCGAAGGCTGCGCAGGATTCGGGTGCTCGGCGTGAGCGTGCGTGCGGCCCACAAGTCGTTGACCAGCAGATCTAAGTAGGGCAGGGCCTGCTGCAAAAGCGCCTCCTCGCTGAAGAACGAGGGGTCCTTCCACGAGATGGATTCGGTGTCGAGCAGGCGTTCCAGCATACGGAAAGTTAACACCCCTCCCTCAATTTTGGTTCACAGCGCGTATTTTTGCAGACCGCAAGGGCAATTAGCTCAGTTGGTTTAGAGCATCGCCTTGACAGGGCGGGGGTCACAGGTTCGAATCCTGTATTGCCCACCGAGAAACCCG
>JBEGTJ010000002.1:0-57560 GCA_041179465.1 Bacteroidota bacterium
AAACCGTCGCAAACGTCTCCTTATCCCCCACCGTGTACACTTCGCCCTTGACGGGCTTCGGCGCCTCCTTGGCTTCAAGCGCTTTTTGCTCGGCCAGCTCCGCGGTATCCACCGGCGGCGTAAAGTCGTCGCGAATCACGCGGAAGTCGGTGCGTCGGTTCAAACCGTTGGCCAATTCTTGCTGAGCCGCCGGCATTTTTTTAATGGTCGCCTCGGTCAACTTCGTGCCTGCGGGGAAGACGTCGCTGCCTTTGCCCTTGTAGCCCGCGGGGACTTCAAACGGCTGGGTTTCGCCCATGCCCACCGAAACGAGGCGTCCCGGATCAATTCCCTTGCTGATCAAGTACTTGACGCAGGTATCGGCACGCTTCTGCGACAGAATTTGGTTCTTGTCGTCCGCGTCGCGGTAGTCGGTGTGGGAGCGGAGCTCAATCACAATCGTCGGATTCAGCACCAACGTGCGGTACACCGTGTCGAGCGAGGCCCGCGCTTGGTCGTTGAGGTCCCACTTGGCCAAGGCAAAGTAGAGTTCGGGCAGAATAACCGGGTACTCAATCGGCGCCATGGTAGCCGCCACGTCCATGGTGTGGCGAAACACGTTTTCGCTCTCCACGAACACGAATTTGTCCAGATTGAGGCCGACCGTGTTGGCCTTCGCGCCCCCGTTGAGGAACTTTTTCTTCTCGAACGCGAAGTCGTACGTCACCTCAGCGCTCAGCTTGTCGTCGACGAGTTCGAACTTGCCCAGTTTGTCCGTCATGACCGTTGCGGTGAATCCGTCGCTGCCGGCGATTTTCACGGTGGCGTTGGCCAGCGGAGTTTGGTCCTTCTCGCTTTTGAGCGTTCCGCGCAAGGCGTACTTCAAGGGCACCTCATACAAGGTCCATAGGTCGTCTCCGCCCGTGCCGCCGGCGCGGTTGGACACAAAGTACCCGTCGCGGAGTCCGCCCGGACGCAATATCAGGTTGAAGTCGTCGCCCGAGCTGTTGATCGGGGCCTTCAGGTTCTCTGGCTCGCCCTTGGGCAGGCCGTCCTCGCCTACCGGGACGCGGAACAGGTCAAATCCGCCCATGCCGGGAAGGCCGTCTGAAGCGTAGTACAAGAATCCGTCGTCGTGGATGAACGGGAACAACTCGTCGCCCTTGGAGTTCACCAAGGCCCCCATATTCACGGGGTTGGCCCATGTGCGCTTGCGCTTGTCGTAGCTCGCAACCCAAAGGTCCTTCCCTCCCACGCTGCCGTCGAGGTCGCCGGCAAAGTAGAGCAGCGTTTCGTCTTCGTTCACCGAGGGATGCCCTACCGAACGCGACGAGTCCGTCGTGAGGACCACGGGCGTGGCGTCTTGCCAGGTCTGGCCCGCGCGGCGGGTCACGTAAATGGCGCAGCCGAGCTGGGCGCGCTTGACGTCCATGCAGCGGGTGAAGTACAGGTTGCGGCGCTTGCCGTCAAACGAGGGCGAGCCCTCATGGTCCATCGTATTAATGATCTCTGGGAGCAATTCGGGAGCCGAAAACTTTTGGGCGCGTGCCGCGGTGGGATCGGGCTTGCCCGCGCCACCCTTAGGGGCTTTTTTGCCGCCGCGGGCGGTTCCGTCGGCATTCAGGCGCTTGGTGCTGTAAATGTCCGAGAACTGCTGTCCGGTCCAGCCGTCTTTCTTCTTGCCGATGCCGCCTTCGCGGGTGGAGGTGAACAGCAACTCTTCGTGGGTTCCCTGGCGGCCGTCGAATGCGATTCCGTATTCGTGGGCTTTGGTGTTCAGGTCGGTAACGGGTCCCACCTGAAAGCGGGTAACGGCGTTCTTCCAGGCGACGGCTGCCTTGGAGCTTTCAATTCCTTGGGCTGCGCGCGGATCTGCCGGAAAGGCCTTGGCCATGTCTTCGTAGGCCACCAGCGCGTCTTCGTACTTCTCCTGGTACTTCAGCATTTCGGCAACGCCCAAGTAGGCCTCAGGCTGGTTGTACCCGGCTTTGATGGCGCGGCGGTACTGCGCCTCTGCCGCCTTGTACTGCGTGGTGTAGCGGTAGCACTCGCCCAATCGGTAGCTGATTTCTGCCTTTTCGGGGCGGGACTTCACTTTGCTGTAGGCCTTGCGGTAGAGGTCAATGGCCTTGGTGTACTCTTTACCTTGGTAGTAGTCGTCGCCTTGGCGGGCAATTTTCGGGCGCTTAGGTGCGTCCTCGTCGGGAGCCTTCTGCGCCCATGCCGGAGTGGTAAGCAGCCCCAAAACAAGGGCAGCACGCAAGGCAATCATCGGTCGTGTATTCATAGGGTCTAGGCGTTTCAGGCGCTGAAGACACGAAAATAGCAAATGCAACCCGATAAAACGAGAAAAGCCCCTCACGCCTAAGCGTAAAGGGCCAAATTTCTCGACCGACGACCTAGCGAATGTAGAGCAGCTCGCGGTACTTCGGCAGCGGCCACGTGTCGTTGTCCACAATCAGCTCCATCTTGTCGACCTCGTAGCGGACCGACGACAGGTAGGGCTTCACCGTGTCGCAGTAGGCCAGCGCCCGTTCGCGAGCGGACTCAATCTTGTTGGCCTTCTTGCGCGCCTCGGTCATTTCTTCTACGTGGCGGAGGGCCGTAGAAATGCGCTCGCTCAGTTCTTCAACCAGCAAAAGCTGTTCTTTGCACGACTTCTTAAACGTCGCCTCAGGAAGCAAGGCCTTGAGGCGCAGCAGGTTTTCGCTCAGCACGCTCTGGTACTTGATCGCCGCAGGGATGATGTGGTTGTTCACCAAATCACCGAGGGTGCGGCTCTCAATTTGAAGGTGCTTGAAGTACTCCTCCTGAAGAATTTCGTAGCGCGCGTGAAGCTCTACCTTGCTCAGCACGCCGTGGTTCGCGAACAAGTTTTCCGCGTCTTTGGTCACCAAAAAGTCCAGGGCACGGGGCGTGTCGGGCGTATTCTTCAGGCCGCGCTTTGCCGCCTCGTCCTTCCACGCGTCGCTGTAGCCGTCGCCCTCGAAGCGAATCTTTTTGGAGGCCTTGATGTAGTCCTTCAGCACATTGAAGATGGCGTCGTCCTTTTTAAGCCCTTGGGCAATTTGGGCGTCGACGTCGGATTTGAACTGAATCAATTGGTCGCTGACCATGAGGTTCAGCGTGGTCATGGCGTGCGAGCAGTTCGCCAGTGAACCCACCGCGCGCAGTTCAAACTTATTGCCGGTGAACGCGAACGGAGACGTGCGGTTGCGGTCGGTGTTGTCGAGCAGGATTTCGGGAATCTTGCCTACTACGTTCAGCTTCAGTTCCGTCTTCTTTTCGGGCGACATTTTTCCGCCCTCGAGCTTCTCGAGCTCGTCGAGCACTTCGGTCAATTGGCTGCCAATAAACACCGAAATAATGGCCGGCGGAGCTTCGTTGGCGCCCAAGCGGTGGTCGTTGCTCGCCGAAGCGATGGCGGCGCGAATCAGGTCGGCACGGTCGTGCATCGCCTTGATGGTGTTGACAAAGAACGAAAGGAACAGAAGGTTGCGCTTGGGCGTAGATCCCGGCGCCAACAGGTTGATGCCCGTATCGGTGGCCAGCGACCAGTTGTTGTGCTTGCCCGATCCGTTCACCCCGGCAAAAGGCTTTTCGTGCAGCAGCACCCGGAAGTGGTGGCGGGTCGCCACTTTTTCAAGCAGGTCCATGAACAGGGAGTTGTGGTCCACCGCTACGTTGGCTTCCTCAAAAATCGGCGCAAACTCAAACTGGCCCGGAGCTACTTCGTTGTGGCGCGTCTTGACGGGAATTCCGAGCAAATGGCTCTCAAACTCGATCTCGCGCATGAACTGAATGACGCGCTCGGGAATGCTGCCGAAGTAGTGGTCCTCCATCTGCTGGCCTTTTGCGGGCGAATGGCCTACCAAGGTCCGGCCGGTCATAACCAGGTCGGGGCGGGCGTGGAAGAGGGCCTCGTCAATCAAAAAGTACTCCTGCTCCCAACCCAGGGTAGCGTGCACTTTGGTCACGTTTTTGTCAAAGTACTGGCAGACCGCGGTTGCCGCGTGGTCGATCACCTGAAGCGAACGAAGGAGCGGGGTTTTGTTGTCCAGGGCCTCGCCCGTGTAGGCGACAAAAACCGACGGAATGCACAGGGTATCTGCCAAGACGAATGCGGGCGACGTCGGATCCCAAGCGGTGTAGCCGCGGGCCTCAAAGGTGTTGCGAATTCCGCCGTTCGGGAAGCTCGACGCGTCGGGCTCCGCCTGAACCAGCATGCCGCCGTTGAATTTCTCGATGGCGTAGCCGTCTGACGTGGGCTCAAAGAAGGCATCGTGCTTTTCGGCGGTCGCGCCGGTAAGGGGCTGGAACCAGTGCGTGTAGTGCGACGCCCCCTTGGCCATGGCCCATGCCTTCATCGCGGTTGCGACCTGATCGGCAATCGCGCGGTCAATTTTGTCGCCGCGCTCTATGGCCTTCATTACGGATTCAAACGCCTCTTTGGGCATGTACTCGCGCATGGCCTTCTTATTGAAGACGTTGGCCCCGAAGTACTCGGATGCCTTTCCGGCGGGTTTGGTGAATTCGGCGGGCTTGTGCGACAGGGCGGCTTCGAGGCCGAGGTAGCGTGACGTGGGCATAAAAATGAGTTTAGCGGCACAAAAATACCGCTAATTCGATAAACGCCACATAAAAAACAACTTTTTTATCAACAACCCCCGTTGAAAATGGGGGTCACGAGGAAAAAACTACTTTTTTCGAGGCACTACCCCCTCAATTTCAGACTTGATGTCGTCTGCAGCATCTTTTAAGTCCTTGATTCCGGTCTGTTCGTCGGACATGAGTTGCTGGGTAAGGTCCGCTTGGGCGTTCTTCACCGTGCGAATGCCTTTAGCAACCGAGCGCACCAAGCCAGGCAAACGGTCGGGACCAAAAAGCATCAGCGCCGCAAAAAGCAGAACGACTACTTCCCCGGCGCTGATGAATAAAAAGGACATGGCTTACTTGGTCTTGTCGTCTTTGGGCGTTGCGTCGTAGAGGATCGGTGAAGCCACGAAGAGCGACGAGTAGGTACCTACTACGATTCCGAGCAAGATGGCAAAAATGAATCCGCGCAGTACCTCACCCCCAAAGATGAAGATCACCAGAAGTACGATGATGGTCGTCCACGAGGTGTTGAACGTGCGGCTCAAGGTCGAATTCAACGCGTAGTTGATCACGCCCTTGTCGGAGTGACTTCCCTTATGGCCCGCCAGGTATTCGCGAATTCGGTCGTATACCACCACCGTATCGTTGATCGAGTATCCAATAACAGTGAGAATTGCTGCGATAAAGGCCTGATCGACCTCCATGGCGAAGGGGAGAATTCCGTCAAAAAGCGCAAAGGCACCGAGAACAATCACCACGTCGTGCATCAAGGCTACTACGGCACCCAAGGAGTACTGCCACCGGCTAAAGCGCACGAGCAGGTACATGAAAATGCCGAGGAGCGAGAACAGGATCGCCCAAACCGCCGAGTTGGCAATGTCGTCAGCGACCGTCGGACCGACCTGACGGTAGGCCACCACGCCGAGTCCTTTGGCGCCGGGCTCGTTGAACACCTGCTCCGAAGGGGCCGATACATAAAATCCTTTCACGCCCGCATACAGCTCTTTGCGCAGCTCTTCTTCGACGGCAGGACCTGATTCGGACACGCGGAAGTTGGTTGTGATGGTGACTTGGTCTGCCGTACCCAAGGTTTTCACAATGGGCGCAAACGACTTGCCGTTGGCGTCGACAAACTCTTTGGCCAAGGCCGAGCTCACTTGAGAAACCTCCACGGGCTGGTCGAAGCGCACCTGATAGGTACGTCCGCCTTCGAAGTCCACGCCGTAGCTCAAGCCTTTGGTGAAGAGGGCAACCGCGCTAATGGCCACAAGTACTCCGGAGACCACGTAGGCTGCAATCCGGGTTTTAATGAAGTCAAACTTGGTGTTGTTGAACCAGTCTTTGGTCGTCTTGGTTGCGAACGACATCGTGCCCGTCTTAGCCAAACGCCACTCGATGTAGAGGCGCGTTACGAAAATGGCCGTAAAGAGCGACGAGAGAATACCGATGATCAGGGTGGTTGCAAAACCTTTAATCGGACCCGTGCCCACCATGAAAAGGATGATGGCCGTGAGCAGCGTCGTCGCATTCGCGTCGAGGATGGCGCCGCGCGAGCCCGCGAAACCGTCGGCGACTGCGGTCCGCACGTCCTTACCGGCAGCGAGTTCCTCGCGGATTCGGTCAAAAATGAGGACGTTGGCGTCGACCGCCATACCAATGGTAAGTACGATACCTGCCATACCCGGAAGGGTCAGTACGGCCGAAATGGCGTCCAGGATTCCAAAGATGAAGAACATGTTCACCAAAAGGGCGATGTTGGCCGCGATTCCCCCTCCTGAGTAGTAGAAAATCATGTAGGCAAACACCACCAAGAAGGCAAAAATGAACGAGTTGATGCTCGAGCTGATGGCCTCCTTACCCAAGCTCGGACCCACCACGTCGGCCTGAATGACGCGCGCCGGCACGGGGAGTTTGCCCGCCTTGAGCACGTTGGCCAAGTCGGTCGCTTCGTCGAGGGAGAAGCCTCCTTCGATTTGGGTGCGTCCGCCCGAAATCTCGTTGATGACCCGCGGGTAGCTGTAGACGAGGTTGTCGAGCACCACCGCCACATGGCCCTTGGGGTTCTTGCCGCTTTCTTCGGCCGTAATGCGCTGCCAAATCTGGGCGCCGTAGCCGTTCATTGACATCGTTACAATGGGGTTGTTGCCCTGATCGAATTCGCGGCGCGCGTCGACAATGACGCCACCGTCGAGCTCAGGCTCCATGGTGCGGTTGCCCTGCAGCGCGATGAGGAAGGTGATGCCGGCTTTGGCGTCGGGACGGGTCCAGGCAAAGCGCACGTAGCGCTTGTCTCCCGGGATCAGCGACTTGACCACGTCGGTGTTCAGGTAGCCGTTGATGGTGGCCGTGTCTTTCGGGAGGGCGAAGCCGATAATCGGTCCCTCAAGCGGAGTAAACGTTTGGGGGTCGACGTTCAGTTGGAAGATGTTGAGCAGCGGGTTGTGCTTCAGCGCCGAAGAATCGGTTGCGGCGACCGCGGTGGATTCCGGCTTCGTCACTTCGTTGGCGTCGACGGCGCTCGGCAGGTCGATTGCCTTTGGATTGGATTGGGCTGCGGCCGTTTTGCTCGCGTTCGGGTCCGGAACCACCGCGCGAAGGCGCTCGTTGGCGTCCACCATGAACTGCATCCAGGCCGCTCCGTAGTCCGCACGCCAGAATTCCAAGCGGGCCGTAGACTGAAGAAGTCGCTGTACGCGAGCCGGATCCTTAACGCCCGGAAGCTCTACCAAGATGCGGCCGGTGTTGCCCAGGCGCTGCAAGTTGGGCTGAACGACGCCAAACTGGTCAATCCGCGCCTTGAGCACGGTGTACACGTTTTGAACGGAGGCCTCTACGTCCGAACGGATGGCGCCCTTGATTTCGTCGTCGGTCGCGTTGAACCCGAGGCGGTCGGACATGTCCTTCGTGCCAAACAGGGCGGGATCGCCCCAGCCGCGCGTTCCGCGCTTCGCGTCGAGCGCTTTAATGAACAGGTCGACGTAGGCTTCGCCTGAATTGGCTTGCTCGGCATCCGCGGCCGCAAGCGCCTCGACGAACAGCGCGTCGTTGGGGTTTGCCGCCAGGCCGATGAGCACGTCGCGCACCGAAACCTCGAGAATGACGTTCATACCGCCGCGAAGGTCCAGACCAAGGTTCATCTCCTTCTCTTTCACCTCTTTGTAGGTGAACGAGGTGATGCCTAGGTTGTACACCTCTTGGTTCGCGAGCGAATCCAGTGCCGCGTTCAATTTGGACGCGTCGCCCCCAACCGATTCCAGCGCTTTTTGCTCAACGCGTTGAGCCACAAAGGAAAACGACAATTCGTACAGGGCGGCCAGGGCAAATGCCACGGCAAACAGGCGGATGATCACTTTATTTTGCATACTCGAGTTCAAATTAGTACGAGGCGGCAAATATAGGCGAATTACCTTTGGGATTATGCCCAGGATTCTGCAAATTGCCCTTTGCCTGGCCGCAAACCTTGCGGCGCTTTCACTTCAGGCTCAGGTGACTTGGACCTTTGCCCCTAGTGCTCAGGCCATCGTCCAGCGGGCCAACGGCCAAAACCTCGAGCTCGGCACTTCGGGCGGACTCAACAATCCGCAAGCCTACAGCGCCGACCTCAACGGCGACGGCATTCAGGATTTGGTCGTTTTTGACCGCGACGGCGGGCGCTGGCTTACGCTCGAACGGGTCAACGGAAGCTGGATAGAACGCCCCGAATGGGCGGCGGGCTTTCCCCGAAACCAGCAATGGGTACACCTGGTGGACTACAATTGCGACGGAATCACCGACCTCTTTGGCTGGGTTACGCACGGAATCGGCGTGTGGCAGGGCCAGCGCGTCAACGGCAAAATGACCTTCAGCTGGGCGCTCGGAACCCAATCCGAACTGCGCACCGTGTACGTCGCGGGCAACCCGGCCTACAACCTCCAAGTGCTCAGCGTGGACCGACCCTACATTGGCGATATAGACCAGGACGGCGACGTCGACGTGCTCTGCTTCGACCAGGGCGGTTCGCGCATCGAGTGGCACCAGAATCAGCAAAATTGCGGACTCAGCTTCGCACGGGCCGACGGGTGCTGGGCCGACGTCGAAGAGTCCGGGGTGCGGAATGCGCTGGTCATCGACGCCTGCACGGGTTCGCGGGTGGCCACGCCGTCGTCGGGCCGCGAAGACCTCAAGCACGCGGGTTCCACCCTCCTGCTCCACGACGTCGACGGCAACGGACTGCCCGACGCCCTGATTGGCGACGTGTCCTACCCCACGGGGGTGGCGGGCTTTAACGTGGGCACGCTGGCGGTCGCCAACATTGAGAGCCAAGACAGCACGTGGCCGGTTGCCGGAACCCCCGTCAACATGCTCTTCCCGGGGTTTTCTGCGCTGGACGCCAACCTCGACGGCGTCAAGGAATTGATGGCCAGCCCCAATGAGTACAGCGGACTGGGGGATTCGTGCGTGTGGCTCTACCAAAACACGGGCACCACTTCGGCCAACTGGCAGCGAATCCACGACCGCTTCTTGCAAAGCGAAATGCTGGAATTGGGCACCTACGTCGTACCCTACGGGGCCGACCTCAACACCGACGGTCTTGCGGACTTGGTGTTGGGAAGCCGGCGCGGACTCTCCTACTGGGTGAACCACGGAAGCGCCACCCAGCCGGTGTGGCGCGAAACTCCGCTCACCGTACCCAGCAACCTAGGACCCGACCCGAGTTGGACCGCGCCTGCGCTGGGCGACCTCAACGGCGACGGCCTTGTCGACCTCGTGGTGGGCCGCGCCAACGGCCAAGTGTACGTCGGCTACAACTACGGCACCCTGATCAACCCGAGCTTTAGCGGCACGGCGCCCCTGCTCACCGCGCACGACGTAGGCCAAAACGCAAGCCCTGAACTGGCCGACCTCGACGGCGACGGCGACCTCGACCTCTTGGTAGGCAACGAACGCGGCGAAGTGGCCTACGTGCGGAACGACGGCGGTGCCTGGAACCTCGTCACCGAGTCCTTTGGTTCCATTGACGTCGATACCTCAGGTACCTTCAACGGGCGTTCGGTTCCCCGGGCCTACCTCAACGGCGGAAGCTGGGAGCTTTGGGTGGGCAGCCGGTATTCGGGCGTGCACGCCTACCCCAACGCGGCCGGCATGCTCAGTTTGCCCCCGGTCCAAAATCCGCTGGTGCAGACCTCGGTTGCCCAAGCAACCGCCACCACGCTGCAAACCCCTTTCGGAAGCAGCAAGCGAACCGGCCGGCACCAGTACTTGGTGCGCGCCTCCGAACTCTCGGCCGCCGGAATCAGCGGCCCCACACGCATCCAGGGCATCAAAGTGAACTGCTTGAGCAGCAGCGCTCCCTACTTGAGCCAGGGATTCAACGTCAGCGTGCGGGCCACCAGCGACACCGCCCTCAGCGGCATGGGACCGGGAGGCGAAGTGGGATTCTCGTACTTGGCCGTGCTCAGCCAGGGATGGAACCTGATTTCATTCCAGAACCCGATCGACTACGACGGAACCTCAAACCTCGTGGTGGAATTTTGCTTTAGCCGCAACCTTCCGAGCGCCGACGTGCACCTCGCCGCCCACCGCACCGGGTTCGCCAGCCATGCCTTTGGAGACGTTGCCAACCACAACAGCATCACCAGCAACGGCTGCAGCATGCCCGGGCTCGGAGTGGACAGCCTGCGCGTCGACCTGCAGTTCGTCATGACGCCGCGCCTGGAGCGTTCCGCCATTGTCGTGCACGACGGCAACAGCAACGCCCCCTGGTTTCGCGACCTGAACGCCGACGGTCGGCCCGAATTAGTGCTCGGGGTGAGCACGGGCGGAATTCGCTACATGACCGGCGACACGCTGCAAATAGGGAGCGACGAGTGGCGACCCGCCGCCGGGGAATGGAGCGTCTACCCCACTCCGGGAAGCGGCCCGTTTCGCAGCGAGCAGCGCACCCAAGTAAGCGTGCACCACCTCGACGGCCGATTCGTCGGTCTTTTTGAGGTGGGCCCAGACCGCCCTGTGCGCACCGACGAATGGCCCTCCGGGGTTTATGTTTTGACGAGCCCGCTGGGCCGCACGCGGTGGATCAAGCTTCCGTAGCCCCCTTGGTCGTACTGTACGACGGGCATTGCGCCCTTTGCCACCGGTCGGTGCGGTTGCTCCACGCCCTAGACCGCCGCGGCCGCCTGCAGTACGCCCCGCTGAACGACGAATGGTCTGCAGCCTACCCGGGCGGGGTCGTCTTGTGGACCCCCCAACGCGCGCTCGGGGGTGCTGACGCGGTGGTGGCCGCACTGCGCGAACTGGGGACGGCGGGCCGCGTTCTGTCGGTTGCCGTGCGCGCGACGCCGGGGTACCAAAAAATATACCGGTGGATCGCAACCCACCGGTATACCCTATTTGGCCGTGCGAAGCAGGACCTTACAAGCTGTCCAGCACCGAATTCATGGCACGGACGGCCGCTGCGCTTTTCGCAAACTCCGCCGCTTCTTCGGCATTGAGGCGGTAGTCCACGATGGACTCCCAACCGTTGGCGCCGACCACCACGGGCACGCCCATGCAGATGTCGGACTCCCCGTACTCGCCCTCGAGGTACACCGAACAGGGAAAAATTTTCTTTTGGTTGCGCACGATGCTGGCCGTGAGGACCGCACCCGCTGCCCCCGGAGCATACCACGCCGAAGTGCCAATCAAGCCCGTCAACGTGGCGCCGCCGACCATGGTTGCTGACTTCACCTTGGCCAACGCGTCGGCGCTGAGGTAGTTGCTCACCGGCGAGCTCTGGTAGGTCGCCAAACGCGTCAGCGGGATCATGGTGGTATCGCCGTGTCCGCCCACTACGACGCCCTGAAGGTCGCTTGCGGGCACGCCCATGGCCTCCGACAGGTAGTAGGTAAAGCGGGCAGAGTCGAGGATTCCGCCCATGCCGATCACGCGGTTCTTAGGCAATCCGCTCTGCTTGGCCGCCAGGTAGGTCATCGTGTCCATCGGATTGGAGATTACCACGATAATCGCCTCGGGCGAGTGCTTAAGGGCGTTGTCAACCACCGACTTCACGATGCCGGCGTTGGTGCCGATCAATTCTTCGCGGGTCATGCCCGGTTTGCGCGGAATTCCGCTCGTAATCACCACCACCTTGGAACCCGCGGTGGCCGCGTAGTCGTTGGTCACGCCGCGGACCGTGCTCTTGAACCCGTGGAGGTTGGCGGTCTGGTTCATGTCCATGGCCTTGCCTTCAGCGAAGCCTTCTTTGATGTCGAGGAGTACAATTTCTTCGGCGAGTTCCATGCGGACCATCGCCTCGGCGCACGTAGCGCCTACGTTTCCAGCGCCTACAACGGTAATTTTCATCATTGGGAGGTATTAAAAAAGGGCCGCCAAAGCGACCCTTCAAAGGTAGTACCGAAACCCATCGACTTAAGCGTCGATGCGCGCGTAGCGCGCGTTTTTCTCGATGAATTCGCGGCGCGGCGGAACGTCGTCGCCCATGAGCATCGAGAAGATGCGGTCGGCCTCGGTGGCGTTGTCAATCGTCACCTGCTTCAGGGTGCGGGCCTCGGGGTTGAGCGTGGTTTCCCAAAGCTGCTCCGAGTTCATTTCACCCAGACCCTTGTAGCGCTGCACGGTCACGCCCGACTGCTCCTCGCCGCCGAGTTCGCGGGCGACTTGGTCGCGCTGCGTTTCGTTCCAGGCATACTGCGACTTTTGGCCCTTTTTCACCAAGTACAGCGGAGGCGAGGCAATGTAGACGTACCCGCGCTCCACGAGGTCCTTCATGTAGCGGAACAGGAAGGTCAGCACCAGCGTAGCGATGTGCGAACCGTCGACGTCGGCGTCGGCCATGATGATGATCTTGTGGTAGCGAAGCTTCTCGGTATTGAGGGCCTTGCTGTCTTCTTCGGTACCCAAGCTCACGCCCAGTGCGGTGAAGATGTTGCGGATTTCCTCGTTCTCGAAGATGCGGTGCTGCATCGCCTTCTCGACGTTCAAAATCTTACCGCGAAGCGGCAAGATGGCCTGAAAACGGCGGTCGCGACCCTGCTTGGCCGTACCCCCTGCCGAGTCGCCCTCGACGAGGAAGATTTCGCATTGGGCGGGATCGGTCTCGGAACAGTCGGCCAACTTGCCCGGCAGCGAATGCGAACCCAGCACGGTCTTGCGCTGGACCATTTCGCGCGCCTTGCGGGCGGCGATGCGGGCCTTGGCCGCCAGAACCACTTTAGAAACGATGGTGCGCGCCTCGTTGGGGTGCTCCTCGAGGTAGTTCGTGAGCATTTCGCCCACCAAGCGGTCGACGGCGCCCGAAACCTCGCTGTTGCCCAGCTTCGTCTTGGTTTGGCCCTCAAACTGCGGCTCCATCACCTTGACGCTGATCACCGCGGTAAGACCCTCACGAAAGTCGTCGCCGGCAACTTCAACTTTCTCTTTGGTCAAAATACCCGACTCGTCGGCGTACTTCTTCAGCGTGCGCGTCAGGGCCCGACGGAATCCCGCAAGGTGCGTTCCGCCCTCATGCGTGTTGATGTTGTTGACGTAGGAATGGATGTTCTCTGAGTACGAGGTGTTGTAGGTCATGGAAACTTCGACCGGAATGCCTTCGATCTCGCCCTCCATGTACATGGGTTCCGGAATCAGTTTTTCGCGGTTCTGGTCAATGAATTCCGTGAATTCCTTCAGTCCGCCCACACTGAAAAACTCCTCGGTGCGGAAGCTTCCGTCCTCTTGAATGTCGCGCTCGTCGGTGAGCTGGATGCGGATTCCGCGGTTCAGGTAGGCCAGCTCGCGAAGTCGCGCCGCCAGAATGTCGTACTGGTAGACGCTCTCGTAAAAGATGCTCGTGTCGGGCTGAAAGTGCACGATCGTACCGCGGTAGCTGGACGCGCCCACCTCTTTGACGTCGTACATCGGCTTGCCAATGCTGTACTCTTGCTGGTACTCTTTGCCGTCGCGGTGGACGTTGACGCGAAGGAGCGTCGAAAGGGCGTTCACACAGCTCACCCCCACCCCGTGGAGGCCGCCCGAGACCTTGTAGGAATCTTTGTCGAACTTACCTCCGGCGTGGAGCACCGTCATTACGACCTCGAGGGCCGAACGGCCTTCTTTGGCGTGCATGGCGACCGGAATGCCCCGGCCGTCGTCCTTCACCGTAATGCTGTTGCCCTCGTGGATGGTCACTTCGACCTTGGTCGCGTGGCCGGCCAACGCCTCGTCAATGGAGTTGTCGACGACCTCATAAACCAGGTGGTGGAGGCCTTTCTGGCCGACGTCACCGATGTACATCGCGGGGCGCTTGCGCACCGCCTCTAAACCTTCGAGGACCTGAATACTGTCCGCGCCGTACTGCTTGTTTTCGCTCATATTTCCAATAAAAAAGGACTACCTACAAAGATAGTCCTTGGCTTGAGCTAGGGAGTCCGAAGCGCGAAAAATTAGGCCCGTTTATCAACATTTTTTTCAACAAGACGCACGAACGGCAACCGATTGATATCCGGAGCCCTAAACGTTTAAAACTTGTAAACCAAGCCCAAATTTGCGCGAATCCCCTGTACCGGATAGCCCATCCACCATTCGGCGCGCTGGTTGAGCAGGTTGTCGATGCGAATGACCGCGTCGAGCTGGCTGTTGTAGCGGTACTGTGCTCCCAGGCGGACGTCGGCGAAGGCCGGCAAGTCGTAGGGCATCATCAGTCCGCTCAACGTGGTCCGGGGGCCGCGAAGCACGACCGCGCCGTCCAGGCGAATTTTCTCGCCAAAATTGGCCCGAGCCTGGGCACCTAACTCGTACTTGGGCAGGTGGTAGACCGGCTGGCCGCTGGAATCCTGAACGGCAAAGCGCAGGACGCCGTGGAGGCGCAGGTCCCAGACTTGCTTGAACTGGAAGGTGAGTTCGCCCGTAGGTTCTAGAGATGTGACTTTGACGTACTGCATGCCCACGCGGCCGCTGTCGTCGAGCACACCAAAGTCCACGTCGGGCCGCACCACCATCGGGTAGTTGTCCCAGGTGGCGAAGCGTCCGCCAAAACGGTAGCCCACAATGCGGCTCCAGCGGCCGGTGGCTCCGCCATATATGCTGCTGCTTCGCACGGCCTCGTAGGCCACCGTTTCGGAGAGGAACGGCACCGAACCCACACGGGCCCGCATGCCTTGGTTGTCGACGCTTCCGTCCATGCCCCCGTAGAGGTAGAGGACGTTGCGCACCAAGGGAACCTCGACGTGGATGACCGGCGGGAAGTACGGAAGGGTCTTCTGACCCGGACCGCCCGTAAAGATGAGGTTGAGCCCGAAGCGAAAGCGCACGCCCTTGATGCTGTCGGCCAGCGAAGGGCTGAATTGCCCGGCCCAAGCCACCTGCGAGCTGTCAGGGCGCGCGCTGCCGCTGAGCTGGTTGATGGAGAAGGTCAACGGGAGGTTGAGCACCAAATTTTGGACCGGCAGGGCCGATTCGAGGTGGGCCCGCGCTCCCGACTCTACCTGGCGACCGCCTTGGTCGATCCAGTGGTGGCCCGAAACGGAGGCGCTCCGAAAGACCTGGGTCTTGCGGTAGCGCGTGGCTTGGTAGCGGGCGCCAAATTGGTAGTTCTGGAGGTTTCGTCCGGGGGCTGCGGCGGCCGTGTCGGCGTCGTTGAATCCCGGGGTGTGGCGCTGCCCGTAGAAGGGAATGCGGTCCCATGCTCCGCCCGCCTCCACCCGAAGGCGTCCGCGGTTGAAAATGCGTTCGTAGTTGGCGTCGAGCGCGGATTCCGCCCACATGGCCCGGTCGAAGACCATGTAGTCTTTGGCGAAGCCTCCGCGCGTGGAACGGTGCACGCCGCGAACCGACCAGAGGTGGTCGACGCTGCGCACGCTGCCCAAAGCCGCCTCGGCCTCGAGCGAACCGTAGTTGCCGGCCGAAAGCGAAACGTAGCGCGACGGCAGTCGGTCGAGCTTGGTCTTCGTGATTTTAACGGGCGGGATGAGCTCCATGACGGGTTCCACACCGATGACTTGCGGGCGAACCGTAATACGCACGGGCAGCTTTTGAATGCTCGTGTCGGACAAACTGGGCTGGCCTGAAATTTTGACGGCCTCCGCCACCCGAGCGCGGTACTTGTCGGTCACCGAAACTTCAACCTGACCCACCTGGGCCTGCGCGCTCCATGCCCCGAGGGCCAAGGCGAGAAATAAACCGTGTTTCATGCTACTGCGCATCTTGAGTTTGGGGGGCGTTGGAAGGAAGTTGGGCGGCGTTGAATTCCGCGAGGAGGGCCTGCGCTTGCTTGACGAGCTCGTCAGAGGGGTGCTCCGAAATGACAAAGTCGAGTGTGTAGCGGGCCTGGAATCCGTCGTTCAGGCTGGCGTAGTTGCGGGCCAGGACGAGCAGAGCCTTGTAGCGCCACTCCGCTTGACCGGGGAAGTTGTCGAGCAGGCCAAAAACGACCTCGTTGGAGCCCGCAAATTGGCCGCGAAGGCGCAGTATTTCGGCGTGGGCGTAGGTGGCCTCGGCCTGCACTGCGGCCGTTCCCTCGGCTGCGGCCTGAAGGGCGGCGGACTGCCACAGACCCAGGCGGTTGCTGTCGGCGGGCGCGGCGCGGTACTGCGCTTCAAGCACCCTCAGTCGCGTGGCCAGGGCCTCGCTGCGGTCTTCGGGCGTTTGGCGCTGGTCGGCGATGATGCCTTCGGCGTAAGTCAGCGCCACGTCCGACGCACCTTCGGCGTAGTGCGCCCGCATCATGCTGCGGTTGGCTTCGCTGCGCAGGCTGGCGTCCTCAGCCAGGGCCAGTAGGCGTTCCGAGTAGCTTTTGGTCTCCCGCCAGTCCTTGCGCGCCTCGGCGTCGCGGAGCAGCCATTTGTAGGCGGGAACCGTGTTGGCATGGACGGCACCCCGAACGACGTTGCGGTAGTACGGCAGTGCCTGGGCCATTTGGCCGGTCAGGCGGGCCGACTCAGCGGCCTGAAACTGGGCTTCGGGGGCAAAGTAGCCGTCGGGGAAGCGCTTGAGGTACTTGCCAAAGGCGTCGAGGGCGGGAGCGAACTGCGACTGGGCGTACTTGTCGTAGGCCGACATGTAGGCCACCGAGTCCAATTCGCTGGCGCGGATGCCCGAAGAAGGCATGCCCTGCACCCATTCGAGGTAGTCGTCAATCCGGTTGGCGTCGTCGTACACCGAACGCGCCACCGAAACGGCCTCGCGCGCCTCAGCCGTACCGGGGTAGTCGCGCACCACGGCCTGGAACGAGGTGATGGCCTCGTTGAGTCGGTTGTCGTTGCGGCGCGCGAGCGCGATGTTCAGGGCGGCGCGGCGCGCCTTTTCGGTATTGGGTTTGCGCCGCACGTAGCTCGCAAAAGCCTCTTCGGCTTCGGCGTTGCGGCCCAGGCGCAGCAGCGTTTGGGCGCGCTCGTACAGGGCGTCGTCGGCACGGAGCGAGGCGCTCTTCTCGATTCTCGCGAGCTGCTCGATCTTGCCCGCGTTGTCGCCGAGGAGTCCGCGGCACAAAGCCTGCTGGAAGGCCGCGTAGTCTGCGTCGGAACTCGTTCCCTTGGCGATTTTCGCGTAGTAGTCGCGGGCCAGCGCGTGGCGCCCGAGCAAGAAGTACAGGTCGGCAATGCGCAGTTCGGCGTCCTCGCGGCGGCGGTCGTTTTTCGGAGCGTCCTCCAGAAAGACCCTGAAACTGGCCGCGGCCTCCTCGAGGCGGTCGAGGCGGTACAACGTGTAGGCCTTATTGTACTGTGCCGCCGGCCGCTCGGTCAGATTGAAGCTGCCCGGCGTCTTCAGAAATTTCTCGGTTTGGTCGAGCGCCTCGCGGTAGTCGCCTTGGCGGAAGGCCATTTCGCCCTTCCAGAAGTGGGCCAACGCCGTGTAGCCCCGATCGAGCGGATAGCTGAGCGACTGGTCGAGCAGCTCGTTGGCCTTTTCCCACTGCGACGCCTGGTACAGCTCCACGGCCCTGAAGTAGGCGACCTTTTGGTAGGCCTCGCGCATCGCCGACGACGCCATTCCGGTCTGGACAATGGCTTCCAGTGCGCGGCCGTAGTCCCGCGAGGTCAGGTACAGATTGGCCAAGTATTCGTTGGCTTCGCGGCGGTGCTCGGTGCGCGGAAACTCGCGCAAAAACTGATTGAACACCTGAATGGCGTCGCCAAAGGGGCTGGCGCTTCGGTAGGTCAACTTGGCGTACTGGTAGGCTGCCTGCTCGCGGGTCGACTCGTCGGCCTTGCTCTGCCAGACGGCGCGAAAGGCCGTTTGGGCCTCCTCCCAGCGCTCGAGCCGGGCGTAGCTGTCGCCGAGCATCAACCGCGACTGAAGCACCCAGTCGGCGTTGCTCTCGCTCGGCAGTTGGTTGAAGGCCTTGATGGCGCCCTCGTAGTCTTGCGTCTGGTAGGCGCACACTCCGGTTTGGTAGGCGATTTCGGGCGAGGATTTTCCGCCCTGAGCGAGGTTGAAGGCGAAGTAGGACTTCGCGTCGGCGTAGCGCTTCTTGCGGAACATGCTCTGACCAATCAGCAGCGCGATTTCGGGAGCGCGCTTGGCCGAAGCTTGCTTCATCAGCGTTTCGCCGAGCGCCAGCAGCTCGTCGTCTTTGCCCTGGCGGGCATAAATCTGCGCCAAGTAGTAGGGCACGACGGGGCCAAACTCGGGATGCTGCTGCAGCGGCTCGAGGTTTTCGAGGGCCGTTTGGTCCGCTTTTTCGAGGTAGGCTATGTGTCCGTAGTAGTACTGAGCCGTTTTGGCCACCGCCGACTTGGACTTTTTGGCCTCCGCCAGTTCGGCCTTGGCCAAATCAAATTCGTTCAAAAGAAAGTGCGCATAACCGAGCTTGAACTGGACTTCAGCCCGCAGGTTGCGCGCCAAATCCACTCCGTCGAGTTGGCGCAGCCAGCGCTTGGCCTCTTGGTAGCGCCGGCGGTTGAAGGCCTGTTCGGCGGCCTCGAGGACGAGGTCAATGCGGCGCGAAGACGAAGGGTAGGTCTGCAAAAACGCTTCCGCGTAGTCTTCGGCATCGCGGTGCAGCAGGCGGATCGCGCAGAGGGCCTGGTAGTACATTGACTGCTCCGACCAATCGCTCGACTCGGGAACCATGGTGCGCACTTGACCAAAGTACTCGTAGGCCGAACTGTAGAGCGCCCGGTCAAATCGCGCGCGGGCTTCGGCAAAAAGGGCTTCGGGTTGCTGGCCCGTGATCGGCTGCTGGGCAAACAGGCGTGCGCTGAACAGAAGCGCGGCAAAAAACAGAATCCTCATGTTGTTCAAAAGTACATCGTGCTTTTGGTTCGGCTCTCGTTACTTTGCAGAAACTGTGCCCATGGAAAAATCTCCCGTTTTATCGCTGCGCAACGCCAGCATCCTGCAAGGCAGCCACCGCGTCTTGACCGACGTCAACCTCGAGGTCGCCGCGGGAGAGTTCATTTATGTGATCGGCGCCACCGGTTCGGGCAAGTCCTCGCTGCTGAAAACGTTGTACGCGGACCTTCCGCTCGAATCGGGCGAAGGGCGCATTGTGGGCTACGACCTGCGCAACCTTCAGGAGCGCGACATCCCCTACCTCCGCCGCCAACTGGGCATCGTGTTTCAGGACTTTCAGCTGCTGATGGACCGCAGCGTGCGCGACAACCTGGACTTTGTCCTGCGCGCCACGGGCCAGATGAACCGCAGCGAAAACGACGACCGCATCGACAACGTCCTTCGCCGCGTGGGCATGCCCACCAAGGGGCACAAAATGCCCCATCAGCTTTCGGGCGGAGAACAGCAGCGCGTATCAATTGCCCGCGCCTTGCTCAACGACCCTCCCCTGATTTTGGCCGACGAGCCCACGGGCAACCTCGACCCGCACATGTCTGAGGAGCTGATGCACCTGCTCGAAGAAATCCGCGCCAGCGGCCGCAGCATTTTGATGGCCACCCACGACTATGCGCTGCTGCTGAAGTTTCCGCACGCCACCTACCGCTGCACCAACGGAACGCTCGCGTCGACGGTACAACGCACCCTTTAAACCTGGGTTGGCGCGGACCGAAACCGCGCGGCCACTTCGCGAGCGCGCGCCACATGTTCGGGCGTCCACGGGCTTTGCTGTGCGCTCCGAATTGCGGCATAGGCCTCGTCCCACGTGCGGTAGGTGATAACCCGTTCGCCCAGATCAAGTCCTTGAACCGCAAATTCGTGGGCGACAATGTGGCGCCCCTGGAGCAGGGCCTGAATTAGCTTAAACTTAATTCCCAGCGCGTGTTCCGCGTGGACCACAACCACCTGGGCCTTGGCGTACAGGGCGTCGAGCGCTTCGTCGCTCGGTCGGTCGACGTAGTGGGGCGTGCCTTCAGGGGCGTTATGGCCGGCCAAGCACAAGCCTTCGAGTGGAGGCAGCGCCGCAAGCAGGCCGTTGAGGGCGGCGGCGTTCTCTTCGACGCTGAACTTGCCCACCGCGAGGACGAGCGGCTCGGTCGCCGGATGCTGCGGAACGCGCTCCAAAAACGGGTGGTGCGGCGGAACCCAGTGCGCCCGAGATCGGGGGCTTAGGGCATTCCATGCGTCGGCGTCGGCGGGCGTAATCGCCGCAACGGGCCCCACCCACGCCGCGGCCAGGTGGCGCTCCCACCGCGACAGGGCCCAGGCCTCCGCCCGGTAGTACGCCCGCTTGAGTCCGCGCGCATGGCGGGCCAAACTGGCGTAGTAGGCCGATTCAGGGTTGTGCAGGCGAAGCACGCCGTCACGCGACAGGCCGCTGCAGTGCAGACCGTGGTAAGTCAGGGTTCCGCGCTGAACCTGCGCTTGGTGCCGAGCGATGCGGGTCTGGCGGCTCTGCACGATCCACGGGAGCAGGTTGAGCGGAAGGCGACGTCGCCTGAGCACGTTGACCTGAACCTCATCAAACGCAAGGGGCTGCGCGAGCGGACCTCGGGTAAAGGCGTGCAGCACCACCTGCTCGCCCCGGTCGACCGCGTGGCGAAGCTGCCCCAATACTTCCAAGGTGCCTCCGTAGCGGGGCGGCTCCAGGCGGTCCATGCTCCAAATATGGTGGGTGGCGCGGCCCTCGAGCCGATCGATCAGGCGGTGCCAAACTCGGGCCTCTTCGCCCCAGTGGTAGCGGTGGGCGGCACGGCGGGCGGCGCGGCTCGCGGAGGCGTACGCCTCGGGCTCCATCAAACCCCGGGCGGCCGCCGCAATGGCGTCGGGGGTCACCGCGTCGAGGACGCATCCGGCTTCGGTCGCTCGGAGCACCCGGGCCACCTCGACCAGGTCGCTGGCCACCACGGGAAGTCCCGCCTGGAAGTAGTCAAAGAGCTTGTTGGGCAAACTCCATCGGTAGTTCTGCGACTTGGGCTTGTCCAGGCTGAATCCGAGGTCGGCGGCGGCGGTATAGCGCTGCAGCTCTTCACGCGGAACCCGGCCCACAAAGCGCACGTTGGAACGGCCCTGCGCGGCAACCTGTCGCTGAAGCTGGGGAATGGCGTCGCCGCTGCCCACCACCAGCAGTTCGACTTCGGGGCAGCGGATGGCGGCCTCCACGAGTTCTTCGGCGCCTCGGTCGACGTTGATTCCCGCACCTTGAAGAATCCACAGCACTCGGTCTACGGGGAGCCCCAGTTCCGCGCGAAGGGCTCGCTTGCGGTCGTCCGACCCCGGCCATTCGCCGTCGGCATCCCACGGAAGTTCGGCAGCGAGCGGCACGTTGCGCACGACGTCCCAGGTCGAGCCGTACTCGCGGGCGTACTGGTCGGCGATGCTCTGGTTGACGGTCACCCGAAAATCGGTGCGCGGAATTCCGTAGCGCTCCACTCCGCGCCAAAGGCGCTGCACCCAAGGGCGCGATTCGAGCTCTGGGGCACCCAAAAAGTACTCGTGGCTGTCGTAGACGAGCGGCTTGGCGCGCCGCATGGCCCACCAGGCATTGGGCGCCAAGGTGTCGAGGTCGTTGGCGAGGTAGACGTCGGGGCGAAGCCGCTGGAGCGCGAACCACAACCGAACCTGGTATTCGAGGTAGAACAAGGGGCCGCGGTTCACCCAGCAGCGCACGCGCTGCGTCTCGTAGGGGCGATTCAGGGGTGCCGGATTGGGGTAGGTTCGGCCGACCGCCACGACCCGGTATCCGCGCTCGGCCCACAGCGTCGCCGTGCGGTGCACCCGCTGGTCGCTGTGCAGGTCGTTGATCACGCTTATGACTACCGTGGGCTGCATGCAGCGAAGGTAGCGCAGGCATCTTTTGAACGAACTTTGCGGGCATGACGAGGGACCCCCGCCACCTCAAGATTTCGGACTTCGACTACCCGTTGCCGGACGGCCGCATTGCGATGGAGCCCAGCACCCCGCGCGACGCCGCAAAATTGCTTGTGTGGGACCGCGGGGCGGTCCAGGACCTCGGGATTCGGCAGGCGCCCGACGTCGTGGCGACGTGGGGACCCTACCGCCTGGTGGTCAACGAGGCGCGGGTGGTTCCGGCGCGAATCTTTATGCCCCGACCGAGCGGAGAAGGGCACTTCGAACTCTTTTACCTCGACGCCGAGGGCCTTTCGGTGGAACAGGCCATGGCCGAAACCGCTTCGCTTCAGGCGTGGTGCAAAGTCCGCCCGAGCAAAAAGTGGAAAGACGGCGTCGATCTGGTGCACGAATGCGGGCTGACCGCGTCGCGTCGGGCCCAACGCGACGGGGAGTCTTTAGTGGAGTTTCGGTGGTCGACGGGGCAAACCTGGGCACAAATCTTGGGCGAAGTAGGGCGAATTCCGCTCCCCCCCTACCTGCGCCGCGCCGACACCGAAGCCGACCGCGACCGCTACCAGTCGGTGTTTGCCCGACACGAAGGGTCGGTGGCCGCCCCCACCGCAAGCCTGCACTGGACCGCTGAGCTCATGGACCGTTGGCGCGAAGTATGTTCCGACACGCAGGCCGTCACGCTGCACGTCGGAGCCGGAACCTTTCAACCCGTCAGCGCCGATGCGGTGGGCGACCACCCCATGCACGCCGAAGAAGTGGTGATCGCCCGATCCGCGGTCGAAGCGCTGGCCGACGGGTTGCCCGTTCTGGCCATGGGCACCACGGCCGCCCGCACCCTGGAGTCGCTGTACTGGTGGGCCCTCGAATGGCAGCGGAGCGGAAGCATGCCCTCCTACGTAGACCAGTGGGCTCCGTATTCCGAGTTTCTGGTTGCTGGTTTCTCGCCGCAGAGCGCGGAGTTGCCGGCTTGCGGTTCCTCGCGGCACGGCGAAGGTGAAGTGCCCAGGGATGCGCTGGCACCCGAGGTTGTCGCGCTCTTGGCCTGGGCAGCCCAAAAGCTGAAGGAAGAGGGCCACGAAGTGGTTTCGTTCCGCACCGCTTTGCTAATCGCCCCGGGTTATTCGTTCCGCATAGTTCATGCGTTGATCACGAATTTTCACCAGCCCCAATCCACGCTTTTGCTGCTGATTGCGGCCGGGCTCGGACCCGCATGGCGCGGGATTTACGAGCACGCCCTGGCGAACGGGTACCGGTTTTTAAGCTACGGCGACGCGAATTTGTACCGTTTTTAAGCGAGTAGCTCGGCTGGCGGGTGCAGCTTGCCGTCGTGAATGGCATTAGGTGTGGCGCGCTGGCGCTTGGGGTGGCGGCGGCGTGCGCGTTCGGAGCTTTCGGGCGCGCGGAGGGGTTAGCGCTGCGTCGGGGGTTCGCGGCGCGGGCCGCTCCTGGGGAGGACACGATGCTGTTCCTGTGGTGGAATCTTCAAAATCTTATGGATACGCTGCCCGATTCGGGGCCCCGGGATGTGGATTTTGTTCCCGAAGGCCGGTACCGCTGGAATTCACCGAGGTACTACGCGAAGCTGTACGCGGTGGGCCGCGGCCTCGCCGCGGCGGCGGGCGGCCAGGTTCCCGACGCGATTGGAGTGTGCGAGGTAGAAAACGCCGAGGTGCTCGACGACCTGGAGCGGCGGTGGCCGCCCGAATGGCGCCTGTGGCGCCTGCACCGCGACAGCCCCGACGGACGCGGCATCGACGTGGCCCTGTGGTACAACCCCGAGCGCCTTCGGGTGGACTCGGTGGCCTGGATCCATCCGCCCGACAGCCGCCCCACCCGCGAAGCCCTTTGGGTGCGCTGGACCACGTCGGAAGGCCAAAGCCTGACCTGGCTTTGGGTTCACCTGCCGTCGCAGCGAGCTCCGTCGCCCGACGCACGGGCCGTGGCCCTAAAGGGCATCATGGCTTCCCTCGAGGTCCCGCCCGACGGACTGGCCGGCGACTTGAACGAAGGGAGCTCCGGACCCCTGGGCCGCTACCTGCGCAGCGCGGGCATGGAGCCCGCGCCCTGGTCGGGCCCCGCGGGCACCTATGCCTACCGGGGGCGGCTCGAGGCCCTTGACGGCGTGTGGACGACGACGGGGCGCGGCCTGGTGCTGCGCGGAACGGCGGTGCCCTTTGGCCTGAAAAAGTCCGCGACCCACGGCTACCGGGTGCGGGGAACCTTTGAGGGCACGAAGTACGTCGGAGGCGCATCGGACCACCTCCCCGTCCGCGTTTTGGTCCATAGAAACTAAAAAGCGCGTATTTTAGCAACCTATTGGGCTTAACCCAAAGACCATTTATGAAACACCTTGCTACCGCCAGCCTTGCTGTGCTTGCCCTGGCTTCTTGCCAACCCCAAGATCCCGATCCGCTTCCTGAAGTGTACATCACCGATTCGCTTACGGTGAGTCCGAAGCAAAAAGTACTGGTGATCGAAACCACCGGAACGTGGTGCCAGTACTGCCCCAACGGTGCGCAGTCCATGCTGATGGCGATCAACACGTTCAACGACACGGTCAACCACGAAGCGCTGGTGATTCCGTTTGCCTCGCACACGGGAGACCCCTTCGAGTCCTCGGTGCAGACGGCCCTGAACACGGCGTTCCCGACGACGGGCGTACCCAATTTTTACGTACAAAACGTCGACGCCGGCCAAGACATTATGGGTCCCATCGCTGGGGCTCTGGCCAACGAGCCCAAAGTTGGCGTGTCGCACGCGTGGCTGATGAACGCCACCAACGACACCATTTACGTGTACCCCAAGGTGCAGTTTTTTGAGGATAGCAAAGACGCACAGTACTACGTGCAGTCGTACGTGCTGGTTACCAACATCGACGCCAAGGAGTACAATGCAGGCGGACCGGTGATCAACCTGAACCAGGTGTCTTCAGTGCCCATCGTAACCACGGGTTCGGGCGCCGTGCCCAGCAAGTGGACGGGCCAGGCAGATCCGCTAACCAAGAAGGTGGCCGGCGACATTTACCAGCACGACCACGTGCCGATGACCTCTGGCCTGACGCCGAATGCCTACGGAGTGGAGCTGGACTCCATCAACCCGCTGGGCAACGACTTCTTTGAAGGAGACATTTTTGGTTCGAAGTTCACGCCGATCGTGATCAAGATTCCGTTGAATAAGGACATTCAGATGCAGGCGGTCCGCCAGCTTATTCCCAACGTCAAGCTCGAAGTGGCTACGCTGCTGTGGGCTCCGCGCCAAGACGGCGAGCCGGGAGTACTGTTCGTGAACGGCCACATCGACCACAAGTAACGGTACCCGCACTGCGGACGAAGCCGGCCTCAGGGCCGGCTTTTTTTATGCGTGATGAGCTGGGGATTCGGGGGCGAGGCGGAGGCGAAGAATCAGGTCGGTCTGCGCGTCGCTTCCGAGCATGAACACATGGCTGCCCACGGATTCAAATCCGAATTTGGCATAGAACTTCAGGGCCCGTTCGTTGCGTTCCCACACGCCCAGCCAAAGTTCTGAGGCCGACCGCGCCCGAGCCCAGTCCAGGGCCCACTCGAGCAACTGAGCGCCCAAACCCAATCCCTGCGCCTCGCGCAGCACGTAAATGCGCTCGAGCTCGACCGCACGAGGGCCGCGATCCTCAGTCTGGGCCTTGCCCGTATTGAGCTTGAGGTACCCCAGAGGACTGCCCGCGCGTTCGGCAAAGGCAAAGAGGGACTCGGGCTGTTCCAGTTCGGCTTGAAGCTGGGCGGCGCTCAGGCGCTCCTCAAGGTAGGCCTCGAGGTCTTCGCGGCTGTTCTGCTCCGCAAAGGTCTCCCGAAACGTGCACCGACTCAGCTGCTGCAGCGCAGCTAGGTCGCTCAGGCCGAGCACGCGAACTTCGATTTCGGCCATCAAGCGGTTATTTTCCGCGTCGGGCGCGGCGGTTGCCCGCTTCTTTGTTGGCCTCGAGCATCTCGTTCATCTTCTTTGCGAAGCGCGACTGCGAGCCGCCCTTGGCTTTGGTTTCGTCGATTTGGGCGCGGATGGCCTTTTCGTCGATCACAAATTCTTTGATCACCCACTGCTGGCCAAAGGTCAGCACGTTGGAAATAAAGTAGTAGTACGACAGACCCGACGAGTAGTTATTGAACCACACGAGCAGCATGAAAGGCATAAGGTACTGAATGATCATCATCTGCTGCTGCATCATGCTGTTGCCCGAAGTCGGCGTCATGGAGTTGTTGAACTTCGTGTACAGGAAGGTCGAAACGGCCATCAGCAAGGTGAAGAGCGACACGTGGGCCCCGTAGAACGGAATTTCGAACGGCAGGCTCAAAATGCTGTCGTAGCTCGACAGGTCGTCGGCCCACAGGAAGGCCTGCTGGCGCAGCTCGATCGAAACCGGGAAAAAGCGGAACATCGCAATCAGAATCGGCAGCGAGAGCAGCTGCGGAATGCAGCCGCCGAGCGGATTGACGCCCGCCTTTTGGTACAGCGCCATCGTCTCTTGCTGCTTCTTGGCGGGGTCGGCGTCTTTGAACTTCTCGTTCAGCTCGTCCATCTCCGGCTTGAGCACCCGCATCTTGGCCATGCTCTTGTAGCTCGAAAAAGTCAAGGGCGAAAGGGCCAACTTGATGAGCGCCGCCATGAGCAAAATGATGATGCCGTAGTTGAGTCCGTAGCCGTCGAGCCAGTTGAACAGCGGAGACACCACAAACTTGCCGATCCAACCAAAAATGCCCCAGCCAAAGGGAATCACTTCGTCCAAATGAAGGTCAAAGGCCTTGAGCGTCTGGTAGTGGTTGGGGCCGTGGTACCAAATTCCTTGGGCAGATACCGAGCCGTTTTCGGCAGCCAGGGTGAGCTTCGACGTGAAGTTCAGCGTATGGGCGGTGTCGGCGGCGACGCGAATCTGCATGTCGGCCTTGGCAAAACCTTGGTCGGCCTGCAGGATGCTGCTGAAGTACTGCTGCTTGTGCGCCACCCAGCCCAGGTTTTCGGCTGACTCGTCGTCGTCGCGTCCGTCGCTGAGGCTGCTGCGCTCTTCTTCATCGTTCTCGAAGTAGTAGGTGCTCGAGTTCGTGGTTTCGTTCGTTTGGCTCTTTTCGTGGCGAATTCCTTGCTGCTTCCAGGTCAACGTGAGGTCCGAAGCACTGGGGGTTTCGAGCGCCCAACGAAGGCCGTAGCCCTCAGCAGGAAGTTCGTAGGTCCAGGTAGTGCCTTGGTCGTTCCTCAACTGAAGCTTTGAGCCGTTCTGGCTCGCAATCATGGCATCGCTGGGTACTCCTTCCAGGACTTGGTTGCCGTCGACTACGCGAAGCGGCTTGCCTTGCCAGTCCAAGTATTCTTTGAGTTCGACGTACTTGATTTGGGCGCCGCGGTTGCTGATGACGTAGCGCACTTGGGCGTTTTCAAGGACGAATTCCTGCTCGGGGGCGAGGGTGTCGGCAGCATTGGCGAGCGTGTCAGCTGAAGAAGGGGTTTGCGCGGCTGGTGTCGAGGTCGTTGCTGCGGCCGTGGCCTTGGGTTTGGCGGCAGGCTCCAGGGTGCTGGCCCAGTAGGAGGTTCCGAGCAAAATGGCTCCAATGAGGGCAAAACCAATCAGCTGATTGCGATCCAAAAACGGACGTTGTTCCATGATTTAGGCGTGTGCGTGCTGAAGCGCAGCCTCGACAAACGAGGTGAACAGCGGGTGCGGCGCTTCGACAGTGGAGCGGTACTCCGGGTGAAACTGAACCCCGACGAACCAGGGATGCGAAGGAAGGGTAACGATCTCCACGAGGTCGTTTTGCGGATTCACGCCAACGGGCTGAAGGCCAGCCTCGGCCAGCTGGGCACGAAAGGCGTTGTTGAACTCGTAGCGGTGGCGGTGGCGTTCCGAAATCAGCGTGCTGCCGTAGAGCTGGGCCAGTTTGCTGCCGGGCTCGAGCGCGCAGTCGCAGGCGCCGAGGCGCATGGTTCCGCCCTTGTCGGTAATGTCTTTTTGGCCGGCCATGAGGTCGATGACGGCGTAGGGCGTTTCGGGGTCCACTTCGCTGGAATTGGCTCCGCTCAGGCCCAGGACGTTGCGGGCGTACTCAATCACCGAAGCCTGCATGCCAAAGCAAATTCCGAGGAAGGGAATTCCGTGCTCGCGCGCGATGCGGACCGCCTCGATTTTACCCTCAAATCCGCGGGCGCCAAAACCGGGGGCCACCAGCACGCCGTGCAGGCCCTCGAGGTGCGCGGCGGCGTTTTCAGGGGTGAGCTCTTCGGAGTGGATCCACTCGATCTGCACTTTGGCGCGGTGCTCCGTTCCGGCGTGAATCAGGGCTTCGCTGATGGACTTGTACGAGTCCTTGAGTTCGACGTACTTGCCGATGAGGCCAATCCGCACTTCGCGCTCGGGGTTGAGGAGGTTGGCTACGAAGGACTCCCACTTTTTGAGTTCGGGCTTCCCTTCTGCCGAAAGTCCGAGCTTGCGAAGGACCACCTGATCCATGGCTTGGTCGCGGAGGAGCATCGGCACCTCATAAATGGTGCGCGCATCAAGCGATTCAATGACCGCGTCGGGGGTAACGTTGCAGAACAGCGCAAGTTTGCGGCGCACGTCTTCTCCGAGGCTGTGCTCGGCGCGGCACACGAGGACGTCGGGCTGCACGCCGGACTCCTGGAGCATCTTGACGGAGTGCTGGGTGGGCTTGGTCTTGAGTTCGCCGGTGGCCCGCAGGTAGGGAACCAAGGTCAGGTGGACGCTGACGCAGCGCGAACCCAGTTCCCAGCGAAGCTGGCGGACCGCTTCAATAAACGGAAGGGCTTCGATGTCGCCGACGGTTCCGCCGATTTCGGTGATCACGATTTCGTAGCGGCCGTCTTCGCCGAGCAGCAGCATGCGGCGCTTGATTTCGTCGGTGATGTGCGGAATAATCTGCACCGTCTTGCCCAAGTAGTCGCCTCGGCGCTCCTTGTCGATGACGTGCTGGTAGATGCGTCCGGTCGTCACGTTGTTGGCCTGCGACGTCGGTCGGTTCAGGTAGCGCTCGTAGTGGCCGAGGTCCAAATCCGTTTCGGCTCCGTCGTCGGTCACGTAGCACTCGCCGTGCTCGTAGGGGTTGAGGGTACCTGGGTCGATGTTCAGGTAGGGGTCAAACTTCTGGATGGTCACCGAAAACCCGCGGGCCTGCAGGAGTTTGGCGAGGGACGAAGCGACGATGCCCTTGCCCAACGACGAGGTTACGCCACCGGTGACGAAAATGTATTTAGCCTGATTTGCCATGCGCTGCGAGGTTCGCGCAAAGTTAGGGCATTAGAAGGCGTAGCTCAGCAAGAGCGTGGGCATAATTGGCAGCTGGTTGACGCGCTGCGCCTTAGGCGTGTCGTAGTAGAAGATATTGCGGCGGTTGTAGACGTTGGTCACCGCAAACGAGGCCTCCAAATGCTGCTTTTCTCCAAGGTCCCACGCCTTTTTGGCCGTCACGTCGAGGCGGTGGTAGTCGGGCAGGCGGTGGCTGTTGAGGTCGCCGTACAAAATTCCCATTTGGCCGTTCCGCGTCGGGAAGGGGTAGTCGATCCAGGGGCTGCCGTCGGGGTTGGTAAACGGAAGCTGCTCGTAGTAGCCTTTGATCGGGGTAAAGGGAAACCCGCTGCCAAAGTTCCAGCGCACGTTGAGCTCGAGGTCCTTTGGGAGCTTGCGCGCCAGGACCAAATTGACGTTGTGGCGGCGGTCGTAGAAGGGGTTGTATTCCTGCAGTCCGTCAAAGCGCGTGCTCTTGCCCAGGGAGTACACGCCCCAGAAGTACCAGCTCTTGTCTTCGTAGGTAACCAAGGCGTCGATGCCTCGGGCGAGTCCGCGCTCCACCATAAAGTCCTTGCGCAGGCGCTCCGGCTGGTTGGCGTACTGCTCGTTGTCGTCGTACAGCTTGTAGCGGTTGACGTTGGTGATCATGTTGAAGCGCTTCACGTAGGCCTCCAGCTCGACGTTCCATTTGGGGGCGGGGTTGAATTCGACGCCCAGCACCAAGTGGTCGGCCGTTTGCAGTCGGCCGGTCACGGGTTCGCTTCCGATGCTGCTGGGCAAGTCGATGCCTCCGCCGCTCAAAAAGCCATAAAACAAGTTGACCACGTCGCGGTCGGAATTGGCCGCGATCAGGTTCTGCGAGTAGCGCCCGCCCGAAAACTTAAACCGCACGTTTTCAGACGCATTGAACTTGGCACCAAAGCGCGGCTCCACCCGCAAAATGCCCATGGTGGCGTAGTTGTGCAGGCGAATGCCCGGCTGAATCAGCCACCGGCCCTGCTGGCGCTTGTAGTCAAAGTACAGTCCGAGCTCGGTGGTGTTGTCTTCGTCCTGAAGGGTGCGGCCGACCGAGTTCGTGTACTGGTAGTCCGTGTAGTAGCCAATGAACTCGAGGCCGTACTTGAGTTCGTCGGCCTTGCGCAGCAGGTAGGTAAAGTCGAGTCCGCCGTTAAAGCCGTTGATGGTGGAATAGCGCGGACGGTTCTCGAGTTCGGTCGACGTGATGGTGTAGGCGCTTTGGGCGAGGTGGCCCTCCAAAATGGTGTTGGAAGCCGCGGGGACGACGGTGAAGTCGGTTCCGTAGCCGTAGGAATCCCAGGAAATGGATTTGTTGCCCGCGAAGCGCACCGCGTCGTTGAAGTTGAAACCGAAGACGTTGAACTTGTTTCCGCCGTTGGATTCGAGGGTGTACTTGCTGTAGATGTCGCGAAACTGAAACGGAAGGCCGCCGTATTCCGTGGCGACGTAGGGGTAAAAAATGGGCGCCGCCTTGTCGAGGAGCGACTGCTTGTACGAAACCAGCAAGGAACTCGGAGCGATTCCGTCTTTTTTGCGGCCGACGGGAATTTCGAGCAAGCCCTTGGCGAGGTAGGTCGAGGTCGCCACCTTGCCGGCAATGCGGTCGCGGCGGCCGGTGCGCGTGCGGATGTCCATTACCGAGGAGGTGCGTCCGCCGTATTCCGCGCCAAAACCCGCCGTGTAGACGTCGGCCGACTGCATGATGTCGGTCTCAAAAACCGAGAAAAACCCGATGCTGTGGAAGGGGTTGTAGAGAATCATTCCGTCGAGCTTGACCAGATTTTGGATGGGCGCGCCGCCGCGGATGTACAGCTGACCGCCCTGGTCGCCCGTGGTAATCACCCCGGGCATGACCTGGAGGGCCCGCACCAGGTCGGGTTCGCCGCCAATCGAAAACGTGACGATGGACTTGGGGTTGAGCTGGACGACCGCCGTGGAAACCTTGGTCTGCTTTTCTTGCTTGCGGGCGTCGACGGTGACGTCGTCGAGTTCGACGGTCGATTCCTTGAGGGCGATGCGGTTGAAGGAGTTTTTGTCGGCGACCACCTTGACGTCGAGGGTCTGGCTGCTGTAGCCGGCTCGCGAAACGCTTAGCTTGTAGGATCCGACCGGGATGGCGTTGATTTGGTAAAAGCCGTCGTTGTTGGTAAACGTTTCGTAGCGTTTGCCCCCGGCAGTCAGCGAAACCTGAACGAGGTTGAGCGGACTTTGGTCGGAGCCGTCGACCACGAGGCCCCGCAGGCCGCCCGTGGTTTGGGCGGACAATGGGGCCGCGCCCGCAAGGGCCAATAAAAGGACGAAAAGGGCGCTAGTACAGGATTTTAAACAAAAGTTCATCGAGAATGTCGGCATCACGTAGGTTGGGCGACCCCATTCCTTTGGCTTGGCGGTCGGCCTCGCGAAGATAACCCACGATGCGGGCCAAGCGGCCCCCCGAATAGTTTTGGGCCGCCCGCGCGATGTCGCGCAGCGCAAATTCCGACACCGCCAGCTGCGCCGAGGCCGTTTTGGGATTGGGATGCGCCCCCAAGCTCTGGTACACCAGCGCTTTGAAAAAGGTGCCGTAGAGGGTGGCGATGACCAGGATCAGCGGGCTCGACCGGCTGTGCTGCATCATGCTGCGGGCGATGCGGTAGCTGCGGTCGGCATCTTGGGCCACCAGCGCGCGGAGCAGTTCAAACTGATTGTATTCGCGGCTGGACCCCGTGTACTTCTCAACGGTAGCCGCCGTTACCTCGCCCCCTTCGCCGAGCACCACCGCGTACTTGCCCAGTTCCTGGTCGATGGCCGAGAGGTCGACGCCCAAGCTCTCCACGAGTACCGAGGCCGCTTTTTCGCTGATTTTGAGGGACCGTTGGCGGGCGAGTTCGGCCACCACCCCCGCGATTTGGTATTCGGGGACGCGGTCGAACTGGTGGTAGGAAAGCCCGGGCTTCAGGGCCTTGTAGAGCGCCTTGCGCTTGTCGAGGGCCTTGCCGGTCAAGCTGACCACCAGCACGGTTTGCGGCTGGGGCTGGGCCACATAGGCGGCGAGGTCCTCGAGGTTGCGCAGGTCCTGCGCCTCGCGCACCGCCACGACGGTGCGCTCCGCCATCATGGGGAAGCGCTTGGCCTCCGAAACCACGGCCCGGGCGTCGGTGTCGCGGCCGTACAGCACGCTTTGGTTGAAGGCCTGGTCGGCTTCGGGAAGGGCGCGCTGGAGCAGGGCATCGGTCGCCGCGTGCACCCAAAACGGCTCGTCGCCCGCAAACACATACACGGGCTCAAACGAACCTTGGTCCCAGGACGTAATCAGTTTTTGGAGCACCGACTGCATAGGGCAAACCTACGACCTCAACCCTCGTGGTGGTAGGGCTCGTTGCGCAAAATGCTGAAGGCTCGGTAGAGCTGTTCGGAAAAGAGCACCCGCACCAAGTCGTGCGGAAACGTCATGGCGCTCAGGGCCAGCTCAAACGACGCCCCGGCGCGAAACTCGGCATCAAAACCGTAGGCGTCGCCGACCGCAAAAATCAAGCGCTTCGGCCCGGCATTCATCCACTTTTGAAGTCGGTCCGCAAAGGCGACCGATGTCAAATGGGTTCCGCGCTCGTCGAGCAGCACGACCACATCTCCGGCCTTGACAAAGGACTTCTGGGCCGCGCGGTCGCGGACGGCTTCGACCCGAAAACGGGTGTAGTGGTTCAAGCGTTTGCCAAAGTCCGCAATTCCCTCTTTGGCATACTCCACCTGCGTGGACCCAACGACTAAAAGAATGATTTCCACCTGTGGCGTAAGTTTGGGTTCCGCCCCAAGCCCCTTTGGCTCGAGCCCCACAAAGATGAAGCCCCTGAGCGCATACCTCGACACCGCCGACCTTGACGCCCACATTCAGCGCAGCTTGCACGAAGATTTGGGCACTGGGCCGGGCGCGGGGGACCACTCTTCGAACGCCGCCCTGCCCGAGGGCGTGCAGGGCTGTGCCGAACTCAAGGCCAAGCAAGCCCTCTGCTTCGCCGGGCGCGACGTGGCCGACCGCGTGCTGCGCGCCGTCAGCCCCGACTTGAGCGCAACCTGGTTCGCGGCCGACGGCGACCTGCTGAATCCCGGCCAGGTGGCGGCCGAAGTCCGCGGCCCCTTGCGCGCCCTGCTGGGCGCCGAACGCACCCTGCTCAACTACGTCCAGCGGCTCAGCGGCGTGGCCACCCAGACCCGGCGCTACGCCGACCAGATCGCCGACCTCCCGTGCGCCCTGCTCGACACCCGCAAAACCACGCCGGGCTGGCGCATGCTCGAAAAATGGGCGGTTCAGGTGGGCGGCGGGCGCAACCACCGCGTCGGCCTGCACGACATGGTCATGCTCAAAGACAACCACGTCGACCTGGCGGGGGGAATTAGCGAGGCCGTGCGCCGCACCGAAACCTACTTGGCCGAGCGCGGCCTCAAGCGTGCCGTCGAAGTGGAGTGCCGCAGCCTCGACGACGTGCGCGAAGCCCTGGCCCTTCCCGGCGTCGACCGCATCATGCTCGACAACTTTGCGCCCGACCAGTGCCGCGAGGCCGTGGCCCTCAACGCGGGCCAAAAGGAACTGGAGGCGAGCGGCGGAATCACCCTCGAAACCCTGCGCTCCTTTGCCGAAACCGGCGTCCACTTCATCTCGGTGGGCGCCCTCACCCACTCGGCTCCGGCGGTGGACCTTAATTTTAAGGCCCGAAGGATATAACCCCACGCCCCTCCGTGAACGCATCTGCCTTTTGGCGCGTACTCCGCACCACCGCCCAGAACTTGAGGCTTCCGCTCTTTGACGGCCTGAGCGCCTACGACGTCGCGGTATTTTTTGGCAAAGGCATCTACGAGGGCGCCGTAACCAGCCGGGCGGCGAGCATCAGCTTCAGCTTTTTTCTGGCGCTTTTTCCGGGCGTCATCTTTCTGTTCACCCTCATCCCCTTCATTCCCGTTGAGGGCTTTCAGTCGGAACTCTTCAAGCTCCTGCGCGACGTGCTGCCGCCCAACAGCTTTGACGCGGCCTACTCCACCATTACCGACATTTTGACCATCAAACGCGGCGACCTTTTGGGCTTGACCGTCGTCGCGGCCTTCTTTTTTGCCACCAACGGAACGCTGTCGCTCATCGGCAACTTCGGGCAGTCCGTCCACCGGCTCAACGTGCGCGGATTTTGGTCGCAGTACCTCGCCGCCTTCTTGCTGACCCTCGCGCTTTCGGTGCTCTTGATTTTGGGAATCACCGCCCTGACCTTGAGCGAAGTGTACGTGAGCGAGTGGCTGGGCGGCGAACTCGGTCCGTGGTTGGCCGCGGCCTGCCGCTGGATCGTGCTGCTTGGTCTGGTTCTGCTTTCCATCTCGCTGCTGTTTTACTTCGGACCCATGCGCTCCGCGCCCTGGCGTTTTGTGTCGCCCGGGGCCCTGCTCGCCACCCTGCTGGTTTGGCTCACCTCCTACCTCTTTGGCATTTACGTCACCGACTTCAGCCGGTACAACCAACTGTACGGGTCGATTGGCACCCTGATGATCATCCAACTCTGGATCTACGTCAACGCCATCGGACTCATCATTGGATTTGAACTCAACGCCTCGATGGCTGAAGCAAAAAATCGTTTACTTTCACGGTAATTAAAAAAACAAATACCATGAATCAACGATTTTTATACTTGGGCGCCGCCGTGCTGCTCAGTTTTTCAGCCTGGGCCCAAAAAGCCGACGACCTTTTGGGCGTGTGGTGGAATGCCGAGAAAGACGGACAAGTCGAAATTTATAAGGTCGGAACCGAGTACCGCGGACGCATTGTGTACGTGAAAAACAACACCAACCCCGACGGCACCAGCCCTAAAAAAGACAACCTCAACCCTGACGTGAAGCTGCGCAGCCGCGTGCTGCAGGGCACCACCATCCTGACGGGACTCAAGTGGGACGCCGACGATAAGGAATGGGCCGGCGGCCAGATTTACGACACCAAATCAGGCAACTCCTACGACTGCTACGCGCGCCTCAACAGCGACGGTTCGCTGTACTTCAAAGGCTACATGCTCGGAATGCGCTTTGTCGGCCGCTCAACCACGTGGACTCGGGTCAAGAAGTAGCCCCAATTTTAAGGTAGATTTCGTTGAGGCGGCTCCCCACCCGGGCCGCCTCAAATTTTGAGTAGTCGAGCGCGTCGGGCGCAACCCTCCAAGGCGAAGCCCAGCAGGCTTCGAGCGCGTCGGCTAAGGCCTCGGATCCCGGGGCGACCCGCCGTCCAAACGGCTCAGACAGCCAGGGTTGAAAGGCCGGAATGTCGGTGGCCACCACGGGGATTCCGCGGTGAAGGGCCTCGTACACCACCATCCCAAACGTCTCGTCGAGGGTCGGATGCGCCAGCACGTCGACCTCAAGGGACGACCAAGCTCCCGGCGCTCCGTGCCCCAACCACTGGGCCCGCACGCCGAGCTTCTCGGCGTAGGCGGTCAGCTCGGCCTGCCGCGGTCCGCCGCCGACGTGCACGTAGTTCCACTCCACTTCGGGGTGGCGCTGCGCCAGCAGGGCGAGGGCATCGAGGGTCCACTCGGTCTTTTTGATGAACCGGTTGAGGGGAATCAGCTGCGCGACGCTCAAGACCGTGAACCGGGCGGACTTCGCCGGGGTCGACGGCGGCGCGTAGGCAAAGCGCGACCAGTCCATCACGTTGGGGACCACTTCGACGGGCAGTCCGGGGAGCACCCCGCGCAGCTCCGCCCCCAGGTGGTCCGAAACGGGCAGCACGAAGCGGGCCTGACGCAGGGCCCGACGGCCCCAAAAGCCCCAAAATCGGGTTTGAAGTTTGGCTGGAGCCAGATTCCAGTGCTCGGTGTGCACCAAGGGCAAGCCCCAGTGCCGGGCGAGGGCGGCGGCCGTGATTCCGGCCGGCAAAAGGACTTGGCCGTGAATGAGCTGGGGACGCGGGGCGGGATAGCGCCAGGCCACGTAGGCCGCGGCGAGCCAAGGCAGGTGGTAGAGCAGCTTCCACCCGCGCCAGGTGACGCGGAGCACGTGTTCGCCGTGGGGTCCGCGCTGCCACGAAACCCTGGGCATCCAGTCGCCGGTCAGTACGTCGAGGTGCAGCAGGTCGGCGTCGACGCCCGCCGCGCGGGCCGCCAACCACTGGGCGCGAATGAACGGCGAACGGTGCGGCGCCTCGTCCGACGGATACCAGTTGGTTACCCAGAGCACCCTCATCGCAGCAGGGAGCGGAGTTCCCGCGCAAAAAGGAGGACCACCGCCGCTGCGTTGGCCGCAAGCATGGCCGCCGACTGCAGCCAGATGCCGTCAACCGCCGAGGTGATGAACAGGTAATTGAGGGCGCCCCAGACCGGCAGTCCGAGCATTTTCAGCACGTTGTAGTTCATGGGGTAGCGCGACCGCGACACGAAGTGGACCGAAGCCACCTGGAGCAGCGCCACGGCACCCGAGGCCCATACGGCGCCCTCGGCGCCGTTCCGCGCGACCAGCACGGCGAGCACCGGCAGATAAACCGCCATGCTCAGGGCATAAAACCGCGGAAAAAGCTTGGTTTCTTTGAAGTAAAACAGCGGGGCGAGGTAGACGTTGAACATTCCGCGCAGCGAAAGGGACCAAAGCAACGGACCCACCCATAGGTAGGAGGCCGCAAACTCGGGGCGCGGCATCGCCAAGGGCAGCAGGCCGACCAGGCCGGCGTACAGCACGGGAATGACGAGAACCACGAGGGCCGTAAAGCTGTGGAGGTTGCGGTTGAGCACCTCGCGTCCGTCGAGGAATCCGCGCTCCTTGAACACCCGGTAAATGCGCGGAAGCACGGCGTTGAAAAGTCCGACCTGAATCAAGTCCAAGACCATGGCGAGCTTGACGGCAAAGTCAAAAAGGCCCACGGTTTCGGGCCCCAAGCTCCCCTGAAGCACGAACCGGTCGGCAAAGCGCAGCCCCCATCCGAGCAGGTTGTAGGCCACCATGGGGTAGAGCACGCGAACCCAGCCCACCGACTGGCTGCGGTCCCAGCGGATTCCAAAGCTGCGCAGCCAGAGAAGCAAGACGACGGCAGCGCTGAGGGCCAAGCCCAAGGTGCGGCCCCAGATCGGCGCGCGCAGCTGAAATCCGTCGAACCGAAAGGCCAGCAGGGTAGCCACCAGAACCAGCGAAAAATTGAGCACCGCCAGCCCCAAGTACGGGACCGGGCGCTGCTGGTTGATGAGCACGTTGCTGTAGGTCTTGAACAGGGCGTAGCACAGCGACGAGAGCACCGAAGCCACGGCGAGCTCGTTCCAGGGGAGCAGCGTCGATTCCGCAAACCACAGCGTGGCGAGCAGCGAAAGGCCCAGGGCGGCGAATCCGGTCTGAAGAATGAACCCGAACAGGGCCGACATGACCGCTCGAAGGGCTGCCGGCTGGTCGTGGTGCTCGACGTAGGTCACGCCGACTAAGGTGTCGACGCCAAAGTTGATCACGGTCTGGCCCAGCACATAGACGCCCGTGTAGAGCGCAAAAAGACCAAAATCGGCCGCCGGCATTTGGGTGTAGTACGGCAAGAGCACGAATCCCGAGAGCAGCGGGAGCATTCCGCCCAGCGTGAACGCCAGCGCCGCGCCCGACGTGCGAAGTAGTCCGTGCCTGGTAACCGCCATCGGTTGGCTAAGGTACAGCATTCGCCAAGGCCAAAAAGCGCGAAGATTTTTGGCGTAAACTTGCGGACTATGAACGAACTCTTTCGCAACGCCAGCCGCTCGTGGCTCTACCCGGTGCTCGCCGTGGTCGCCCTCAATTTTGCCTACTTCGCGCCCGTCGTGTTTCAGGGCAAGCAAATTCCGCAAGACGACATCAAATTAGGCCTTGCGAAGGGCAAAGAAATCGTGGACTACCGCGCCGCCACGGGCGAAGAACCGCTGTGGACCAACGCGATGTTCAGCGGCATGCCGACGTTCCAGATGTCGACGCTCTACCCCAACAACGTGCTGAGCTACGTCGACGCGGCCCTGCGCAAGCCCCTGGTGGAGCACAGCGGCGTCTACCTCATCGGGCTACTGATGCTCGGATTTTTTGCCCTCCTTCGCGCCGAAAAAGTGCAGCCCTGGCTGAGCGTAGCCGGTGCTTTGGCCTTTGGGTTTAGCGGATTTTTCATCATTTCGCTGGCCGCCGGCCACAACGCCAAAATCCACACCGCGGCCTACATGGCCCCTGTGATCCTGGGCATTTTGATGGTGTACCGCGGCCAACTTGCGGCCGGATTTGCCGTCACCGCCTTGGCCACCGGGCTCAACATCCACGCGAACCACTTCCAAATCACCTACTACACGGCGATTCCCGCGCTGGCGATTGCCGTCGCCTTTGGGGTTGAGCTCGCCCGCTCCGGCCAAGTGAAGGCTTGGGTGCTGCGCTCTGCTTTACTGCTCGGCGCGGCCGTCGTCGGCATCGGGCCCAACTTTGGCAACCTTTGGTCGACCTACGCCTACACCCAGGCGACGATGCGCGGCGGACATTCCGACCTGAGCCCCCTCCCCGACAGCACGGGCGCGGCCCCCGCAGCCAAGGCTGAGGGCCTCGATTTTGACTACGCCATGTCGTGGTCCTATGGGGTGACGGAGTCGCTCAACCTCTTCATCCCCAACCTCATGGGCGGCGGAGCCAAGCAGGACTACGAGGGCACCGAGACCTACGAAAACTTGGCCCGCGTCTTCCAGCAGCAGGGATTGGGCGGCGAACGCCTCAAAGAAACGGTGAACCAGTACGCCGGGTCCTTCCTGTACTGGGGCGACCAGAGCATGGTCAACGGCGCCTACTACCTCGGGGCGGTCGTGTTCTTTTTGTTTGTGCTGGGTGCGGTCACCGTGCGCGGCGCGACGCGCAACTGGGTGCTCGGCGCCCTGGCCGTCAGCCTGATCCTGGCCTGGGGGCGCAACGCGGAGTTCGTCAACCGCTTTTTGTTTGACCACCTGCCGCTGTACAACAAGTTCCGGGTGCCCTCGATGGCCCTGGTCGTGAGCTTTTTGGCCGTTCCTTACCTCGCCTTTGTCGGACTTCAGCAGTGGCTCACGGGCGAAGGCGATACTGCCCAAAAGCAGCGCTCGCTGTACCTGGCCGCCGGCATTTCGGGCGGAATTGCCGCGTTGGTCGCCCTCCTCGGGCCGGCGCTCTTCTCGCTTGAGGGGCTGAACGACGCCAACCTCGCCCAGCAGGGCTTCGACCTCTCGCTTTTGGAAACCGACCGCGCCAGCCTCATGCGCAGCTCGGCGTGGCGCAGCCTCATTCTCGTGGCCTTGGCCGCCGGAGTGCTTTGGCTTCAGCTCAAAGGCCGCCTCAAGCCCGCCGTGTTTGCCGGCGCCCTCATTGCCCTCGTGGCGGTGGACCAGTGGGGCTTCGACCGCGACCAGCTCGGAAGCGACGAATTCCAAACCGAGCGCGAATTCAAGTCGGCCTTCACTCCGACCCCGGCAGACGAATTCATCCTCAAAGACACCGACCTGCACTACCGCGTCTACAACACGACTTCGGGACTCACCAGCGACAGCTACACGTCCTACTTCCACAAGAGCGTGGGCGGCTACCACGGCGCCAAGCTCGCGCGCTACCAAGACCTGATCGAGCGCCAGCTTTCGCAGGGCAACATTGCAGCCTACAGCATGCTCAACACCAAGTGGGTCATCACGCAGGATCCCCAAACCGGAATCCTGCAGGCGCAGCCCAACATGAGCGCCTGCGGCAATGCCTGGTTCCCGGCCGAGGTTCGCCAAGTGGCCAACGCCGACGAGGCCATGGCCGCGCTGAGCAATTTCGACCCGATGCAGACCGCCATCGTGGAGCAGGGCGTGCATGCCGAGCGCCTGCTGAACTCCCAAGCGCCCGATTCGACGGCGCGCATCACCCTGACGAAGTACGACCCCAAGGTCATGACCTATGCGGTCGAGGGACTGACGTCCAACTCGGCGGCGGTGTTTTCGGAAATTTTCTATGAAGTCCCGGGGCAGCGCTGGGTAGCCACGGCCGACGGCGTGGAGGTTCCCGTGGCCCGGGTGAACTACGTGCTGCGCGCGGCGGTCCTTCCGGCGGGCACCAAAGAGGTCGTGTTCCGTTTTGAGCCCGAAACCTACACGACGGGAAGCTCGATCGACGGCGCTTTTTCACTGCTGCTGCTCGCCTCGCTCGGATTCGCCCTTTGGATCGAGTTCAAGCGCCGCCGCAGTGCCTAAACGCATCCTCGTCGCGACCTACTACTGGCCCCCGGCCGGCGGACCGGGCGTGCAGCGCTGGCTCAAAACGGCCCAAGCCCTCAAGCAGCTGGGCCACGACGTCGAGGTACTCACCGTCGACCCAGCCTATGCTACCTACCCGCTGCGCGACGAGAGCCTGCGGGCCGAAACCCACGGAATTCGCGTGCACGCCACCCGAGCGCGCGATTGGTTCGGCACCTACCAAAAGCTCACCCGCCGCAAGGAGGTTCCGTTCAGTGGCTTTGCCAACCAGGCCGGTGCGCCGGGCCCCATCCAGCGCCTTTCGCGCTGGGTGCGCGGCAACTTTTTTTTACCGGACCCCCGGCGCGGATGGAACCGATACGCGGTCGACGAAGCCCTGCGGCAGCATGCCCGAGCGCCTTTCGATTTGGTGGTGACGAGCGGTCCGCCCCACTCCACCCACCTGATTGGGCTGGAACTGCAGCAGCACGGACTGCGCTGGTGGGCCGACTTTCGCGACCCCTGGACCGACATTTACTACTACCGCATGTTTTACCCGTCGGCTTGGGCCCGCCGCCGCGACGCCGCCCTCGAGCGCCAGGTTTTGCAGCGCGCCGAGCGGGTGCTCTGCGTTTCCGATGACCTCAAGCGTTTGCTGGCGGGTAAATTGGACGGCGCCCACGAAAAATTCTTAGTGGTGCCCAACGGATACGACCCTTCGGACTTCAACGAACAGGCCCCGGTGCCCCGCAACGAGGTCCGCACCGTGGTCTACACCGGCACACTGACGCTCGACTACCCGCTTGAAGCGCTTTATTCCGCCCTGCGGACCTACACCACCGAGCACGGCGCCCTGAACGTGGTGTTTGCCGGTCGCCCCGCCCGAGAAGCCCAAGAGGCCCTCGAAGCGTTGGCGCGCGAGCTGCCCTTGGGCGTGGAATTCAAGGGATACCTGCCCCACGCCGAAAGCGTAGCCCTGCTGCAGGGGGCCGACGCGCTGCTGCTGCTGATTCCCGAGCTGCCGAACAACCGCGGAATCCTCACCGGCAAACTCTTTGAGTACTTGGGCAGCGGCCGACCCGTGTGGGGATTTGGTCCCGTCGACGGAGACGCCCACGCCATTTTGCGCGAAACTCAAGCGGGCGGACTTTTTGAAGACGCGCACGAAGCCGCCGCCGCCCTCGCCCAATGGCCCGCCCAGGGCGCCAGCCCTGAGGCCCGGCGCCGCTACACGCGGCTCGGCATCGCCCGGGAACTGGCCGCTTACTTCGACAAGTAGTAGTTGCGCTCGCTGTACAGCTTGCGGAACAGCGGGTCGCGCAGCGACTCGATGAAGTAAATCGCCTCGCCGGTCGACTTCATTTGCGGCCCCAGCGTCTTGTTCACGTCGGGGAACTTGTGGAAGCTGAAGACCGGAACCTTAATGGCCCATCCGCCCTTTTTAGGGTTGAACGTGAAGTCGGTGACCTTTTTGGTGCGGAGCATCACCTTAGTGGCCGCGTTCACGTAGGGCTCTTGGTAGGCCTTACAGATGAACGGCACCGTGCGCGACGCCCGCGGATTGGCCTCGATGATGAACACCGTGTCGTCCTTGATCGCGAACTGAATGTTGATCAGGCCCACGGTGCCCAGCGCCCGCGCAATGGTGTGGGTGTGGTCGACGATTTGCTGCATGATCAGTTCGCCGAGGTTGAACGGCGGCAGCGTGGCGTTGGAGTCTCCGGAATGCACGCCGCAGGGCTCGATGTGCTCCATGATTCCGATGATGTGCACGTTTTCGCCGTCGCAAATCGCGTCGGCCTCCGCCTCAATGGCGCCGTCGAGGTAGTGGTCCAGCAGCACGCGGTTGCCGGGGAAGTCCTTGAACAGCTCGACCACGTGGGTTTCCAGCTCGTCGTGGTTAATCACGATTTTCATGCCCTGTCCGCCCAACACGTAGGAGGGGCGCACCAAGATGGGGTACCCGAGCTTCTCGGCCACCGCGCGGGCCTCGTCGGGCCGCGTGATCACGTCGAACTTGGGGTACGGAATGCCGTGCTCGTGGAGCAGGGTCGAGAAGCGTCCGCGGTCTTCAGCGAGGTCCAGCGACTGGTAGCTGGTGCCCACAATCGGAATCCCAAACCGGTCCAGTTTTTCCGCCAGCTTCAGGGCCGTCTGGCCGCCGAGCTGCACGATGACGCCCACGGGCTGTTCGTGGCGAATGATGTCGTAAATGTGCTCCCAGAACACGGGCTCAAAGTAGAGCTTGTCGGCGGTGTCAAAGTCCGTCGAGACCGTTTCGGGGTTGCAGTTGATCATGATGGTTTCAAAGCCCTCTTCCTTGGCCGCCAGCACCCCGTGCACGCAGCTGTAGTCGAACTCGATTCCCTGGCCGATGCGGTTCGGACCGCTGCCGAGCACAATAATCTTCTTGCGGTCGCTCGACGGGCTGTCGTTGCGGGCGCCGAGCGCCCCGGGCTTGCCCGATCCGCGCTCAAAAGTCGAGTAGTAATAGGGCGTTTGGGCCGGAAACTCTGCGGCGCACGTGTCCACCAGCTTCCACACCCGCTCGATTCCGAGCTTCACCCGCAGGTCGTGCACCTCGCTCTCGAGGCAGCGCATCATGTGGGCAATTTGGCGGTCGGCAAACCCCTTCATTTTGGCTTCGAGCAGCAGTTCGCTGGAAATCGAGCCGAGGTGGTGCTGCTCCAGGCGGCGCTGGGTGAGCATCAGGTCTTCGATTTCGCGCAAGAACCACATGTCGATCTTGGTGATTTCGTGGATTTTGCGCAGCGGAATCCCCATCTGCATGGCGTCGTACAGCACAAACACGCGGTCCCAGCTGGCGTGCTCCAGCTTGTGCAAAATCGTGTTTTGGTCGGTCAGGCCCTTGCCGTCGGCGCCCAGCCCGTTGCGCTTGATTTCGAGCGACTGCGCGGCTTTGTGAAGCGCTTCCTGAAAACTGCGGCCGATGCCCATCACCTCACCTACCGACTTCATCTGCAGGCCGAGGCGGCGGTCGGCCCCCTCGAACTTGTCAAAATTCCAGCGCGGAATTTTCACAATCACGTAGTCCAGCGTGGGCTCAAAGTAGGCCGTCGTGGTTTTGGTGATTTGGTTGTTCAGCTCGTCCAGCGTGTAGCCAATCGCCAGCTTGGCGGCAATCTTCGCGATGGGGTATCCCGTAGCTTTCGAGGCGAGCGCCGACGAACGCGACACGCGCGGATTGATTTCAATCGCCACGATGTCTTCCTTCTCGTCGGGGCTCACCGCAAACTGCACGTTGCAGCCTCCGGCAAAGTTGCCGATCGAGCGCATCATCTTGATGGCCATGTCGCGCATGCGCTGGTAGGTCGTGTCAGACAGCGTCATGGCCGGAGCCACCGTGATCGAGTCGCCCGTGTGAATGCCCATCGGGTCCATGTTCTCGATCGAACAGATGATGATGACGTTGTCGTTGGCGTCGCGCAGGAGCTCGAGCTCAAACTCCTTCCATCCCACCAGGGCCTTGTCGATGATGACTTCGTGGATGGGGCTGGCTTCGAGTCCGCGCTTCAGGGCGCTGTCGAACTCCTCTTTATTCCACACAAAGCTGGCGCCGCTGCCGCCCAAGGTGAACGAGGCGCGCACGCAGAGGGGGTAGCCAAACTCTTGCGCGATCTCCTTGCCCTTGAGGTAGCTCGTGGCAATCTTGGCGGGCGCATACGGAATCTCAATCTGGTCGAGCAGGTTCTTGAACTTGTCGCGGTCCTCGGTGATGTGGATCGCCTCGATGTCGACGCCGATGATGCGCACCCCGTACTGCTCCCAAAGGCCTTGCTTGTCGGCCTCGATGCAGAGGTTCAGCGCAGTTTGTCCGCCCATGGTCGGAAGCACCGCGTCAATTTTTTGCTCCTGAAGAATTTTCTCGAGGCTCTCGACCTCGAGCGGAAGCAGGTAGATGTGGTCCGCCACCACCTCGTCGGTCATGATCGTCGCCGGGTTGGAGTTGATCAGCGAAACTTCGATGCCTTCGTCGCGAAGCGAGCGAGCGGCTTGGGACCCGGAGTAGTCGAATTCGCAGGCTTGGCCGATGACGATGGGGCCTGATCCAATGAGGAGGACGTGCTTAATGTCGTGGTTGCGGGGCATGATCTTGAGGAACTTAGTCAAATATCGGGTTTAGGCAGCGGCCATCGAATCGCGAAGGCACAAAAAAAAGGTGCTGCTTCCGCAACACCTTTTCGTAGATTGAATTGAAGGCATTAACCCTTGGGGTTACCCTCGTCCGACACCGTCAAACGCTTGCGGCCGCGTGCGCGGCGTGCAGCTAATACGCGACGGCCGTTTGCCGTAGCCATGCGCTCGCGGAACCCGTGCTTGTTCACGCGCTTGCGCTTCGAAGGTTGAAATGTGCGTTTCATCGTGTCGTGTTTTGTGCCTTCACCGCGGCCTTGACCGGGATTCGGGCTGCAAATATAGTTCGAATTTTCAAATCACAAGGGCTGTATCTTTGAAAATATGCCAAGCACGCAAAGAATTTGGATCACTGGGGCCAGTGAAGGCATTGGCCGGGGCCTCGCCAAGCACTACCGAACCTTGGGTTGGCAGACGGCAGGTACGGCCCGGCGCGCTCAAGGTCCGCCCGAGGTCGACCTGTGGATTCCGGCGGACCTTACCCGGGAATCCGACCGCGTCCGCGCCGTCGACGCGCTCCTCGACCGCGCCGGATGGCCCGACCTGGTCGTGCTGAACGCGGGCGTTGGCCACCTGGCCCCGTCGGCCGAAACCCGCCCCGAAGACGCCGAGCGCGTCTTTGCGCTGAACTACTTCGCTCCGGTGGAACTGACGCGGCTCCTGCACGCGCGGAGCGAGGGCCGCGCGCTCCACGTCGTCGTCGTGTCGAGCATCGCCGCGCGCTTCGGGCAAAAAAACCTGGCCACCTACAGCGCCAGCAAGGCCGCCGTGGCGTTGTGGGCCGAATCCCTAAACGAAGAATGGCAGGGCACGCCCCACCGCATCCAGCTGGTGCTGCCCGGCGTCGTCTCCACCGACATCATGCGCCACAGCCTGTCGAGCGACGGCACGCCCTTGGGTGACCGGGCTCAAGCCCACCAAGGCTGGACGGTCGACCGCGCCGCTCGGGCGGTGGAGCGCGCGGCACGAAGCCGGCGTTTTTCGCACATTTTGGCAAGTCCGGGTGTGCGGCTTGCCCTGATTCTGCACGACCTTTGCCCTAGCTTGTTTTACTCGCTTTTGCGCCGCAAACCATGAAGACGATCATCAACCCTTCGGTACTGGAACGACTGCCTGAGCTCACCGCGCAGTTTGCCGCCGGACAGCCCCAGCACGTCGTGCTCGACCACTTTCTGAACGAAGACGTAGCGAACGCGCTGCACCAGCACTTTCCGTCGGTGGATTCGCTCAAGGTCAAGCGCAAGTCGCTGAACGAAAACAAGGTCGAGGACTACCACTTCGAGCGCTGGGACCCCATCTTCACCGAGGTGCGCAACGCCATTCGCTCGACCGAATTCAGTCAGTGGATGAGCACGCTGACCGGCATTGAAAACCTCCAGACGCCCGACGACGCGCTGGGATCGGGCCTGCACCAGGGCGGCCAGGGCAGCTTTGTCGACGTGCACATCGACGTCAACTTCGACCCCAAACTCAAGCTTTGGCGCCGCATTAACTTGCTGATTTACCTCAACCGCCATTGGGACGAGGCCTGGGGCGGACACCTCGAAATCTGGGACCCCCAAATGACGACCGTGCTGCACCGGGTCGCTCCGCTGCACAACCGCGCGATCATTTTCTTGACCGACGAAAAAAGTCCGCACGGCTACAAAGCCATCAACGTGCCCGAGGGCGAGTCGCGCAAGAGCTTTTATGCCTACTACTTTACTGAAGTCAGCGAGGGATTCAAGTACAGCGATTCGAAATTCATTGCGCGTCCCGACGACAGCTTCGCCCGCCGCAGCGCCACAGCTGTCAAGGAGTGGACCAAAATCCGCGCGAAGCGGGTGCTGAATGCCCTGGGCGTGAAAATGCTCGACTTCCAAGACAAGAACCGCTTTTAAGGCTTCGATGGCCAAAGCCCAGTTCGGCAACAAAACGCCCAAAAAACCGATTACGTGGACCGCGCTCAAGCAAATGGCGCGCATGTACGTCCACGTCAAGCCCTACCGCGGTGAATTCCTGCTGGGCCTGCTAATGCTGCTCCTGTCTTCGGGAAGCAACCTGGCCTTTCCCAAGTACTTGGGCGAACTGGTCGACGCGGCCCAGACCGACCCTTCGGCCATCGACGGCATCGCCGGGACCCTGGTCGCCTTGCTGCTCGCGCAGTCGGTGTTCAGCTTCGGCCGCATCTTTTTCTTTGAGCGGGTCGCCCAACGGTCCCTGGCGTCGCTTCGGGCGGCCATGTACAACCACCTCGTCAGCTTGCCCCTGCCCTTCTTTCACGAGAAGCGCATCGGCGAACTCACGAACCGCTTGCAGAGCGACATCGGCGTCCTCCAAGAAACGTTCACGAGCACCCTGGCCGAGTTCATTCGCCAGCTGGTCGTGATCGTGGGCGGAATCGCCCTGCTGGTCTACCAGTCGCCGTCGCTGACCGGATTCATGCTCTTGGTGCTTCCGTTGGTGGTCGTGCTGGGCGTGGCCTTCGGAAGCCGCATTCGCAAGTACGCCAAAGAGGTGCAAACGGCCTCGGCGGAATCCAACACGCTGGTCGACGAGACCCTGAGCGCGGTGGCTACGGTCAAGGCCTACACGCAGGAGGGCCACGAAAAAGCGCGCTACCGCTCGGCGCTGGAGCGGGTCGCGGCCTTGGGAATTCGCGGCGGAATCTACCGCGGCGCCTTCAGTTCCTTCATCATCCTCGGGCTGTTCGGCGCTTTGGTCGCCGTGATCTGGAAGGGCGCCAGCCTCATCGCCAGCGGCGAAATGGCGTCGGGGCAGCTCTTCAGCTTTGTCATTTACTCGGGCTTCATTGGAGGGTCGGTGGGCGGACTCGCCGACGTGTACAGCCGACTCCAGCGGGCCATGGGCGCCACCGAGGCCATCATGGCGATGCTCGACGAGCAGCCCGAAACGAGCAACCAGCAACCAGCAGCCAGCAACCAGCAGCGAGCAACCAGCAACCAGCAGCCAGCAACCAGCAACCAGCAACCAGCAGCCAGCAACCAGCAGCCAGCAGCCAGCAACCAGCAGCTAGCGGTACGCTTCAGCGAAGTTCACTTTGCCTACCCGTCGCGGCCTGACGTTCCGGTGCTGCAGGGCCTGGACCTCGTGGTGCGCGAGGGCCAGCAGTGCGCCTTGGTGGGCGCCAGCGGCGCCGGTAAATCCACGGTAGTCCAGCTCCTGTACCGATTCCACGACCCGCAGCGCGGAGCCCTAACGGTTCAGGGCCGCGACGCCCGCGATTGGCCGCTCGACGAGCTGCGCGGGCGCATGGCGTGGGTACCCCAAGACGTGGTGCTTTTTGGGAGGAGCATCCTCGAAAACATTCGCTACAGCCGGCCTGAAGCCAGCGACGACGAGGTGCGTCAGGCCGCCGAAGACGCCAACGCCTGGGAGTTCATTGAGCGCTTTCCCGAGGGATGGCAAACCCAAGTGGGCGAGCGCGGCGTGCAGCTCAGCGGTGGCCAGCGCCAGCGCATCGCGATTGCGCGCGCCATGCTGCGCAACCCCAAGCTTTTGGTGCTCGACGAGGCCACTTCGTCGCTCGACCCCGAGAGCGAAGCCCTGGTTCAGGGCGCCCTCGAAACCCTCATGAAGGGCCGCACCTCCCTGGTCATCGCCCACCGCCTTAGCACGGTGCGCCACGCCGACGTCATCGCCTTCCTTCACGAGGGCCGCATCGCCGAAATGGGCAGCCACGACGAGCTCATGGGCCTGGAGGGCGGACGCTACCGCGCCTTTGTGCAAAAGCAGTGGAACGGAACCCTAACTTCGTAGCAATGCACCGCATTCCTGCATTCCTCCGCAACAAGTACGTGCTCGCCGGACTGCTGTTCAGCGTGTGGATTTTGGCCCTGGACTCCAACAACCTGTTCATCCAATGGGAACTGAGCCAAGAAGTCCGCGCCCTTGAAGACGGCGTAGAATACTACCGCGGCGAGCTCGAGCGGACCAAACGCCGGCTGAACGAACTGGAATCCGACCCCAAACAGCTCGAGAAATTCGCGCGGGAAACCTACTGGATGCACCGACCGGGCGAAGAAGTCATGCTCGTGGAACCCCTGGACGCGGAATCGGACGACACGCTATGACCGAGCGCCTGCCCGAGTGCGCGACGCCCGGAGGCGCGCGCGAAACCCTGCCTGACTTGGGGCCCGCCTTCCCCGCCGAACGCCACATTACCTGCGATTTCGACGGGCGCCACCCCGCCGAGGCCAACCGGAACGCCCTCGAAGCGCTCATGGACGGGGCCAGCAGCATCCTGTTTTGGGTGCACTCCTCAAACGACGTGGCGGCCCTGGCGGCGGGAATTGACGCCCGCATCGCCCCGGTGCACTGGGTGGGCGACCTGGACCCCGGGGCGGTAGCGGCCTGCCTCGATTCTGCAAGTCAAGGGCTGTTCAACGCCGACCCCCTCGAGCAGAAGGCCCGCGGCGGAACCTGGTTTTCGGGAACCTGGGAGGGCGACCGTTCCCGGCTGCGTCAGGCCGAAGCCCTGCTCCCGCCCGCCATGGCCGCCGTGGTGAGCAACGCCTGCTTCGCGGCGCCGAGGGGCGCTGCAGCCCAACTCGCGTGGGGCTTAGCCAGCCTCGAGGCGATGGATCCGGCCCCCGGCCGCCCAGTGGGGCTGGTGCTCCAGGCCACCGAAGACTACTTGGAGACGGCCGCCATGGCCCAAGCCGCCCGACTGCTGTGGGCGCGCAATCCGCTGTGGACGGTAGGGCGCGTGGCCGGCCCCCCAAGCGAAGACGCCGCCGACCTCGTCGACCGCGGTCTGCAGGCGCAGGCCCTGGCCTTGGGCGGGTGCCGCGACCTCTGGATTCAGCCCCTGAACGACCGTCCGCAGGCGGCGCGCTGGGCCCGCCACCAGGCCTTGGTGCTGTACTACGAGAGCGGACTGCTCCGCCACGAGTACCCGCTGCGCGGAAGCTACCTGATTGAAGCATGGACGGCCCAACTTGCCGAACAAGCCCGCACCCAAGTACAGCAGTGGACGCAGCGCGGGGGCCTCGCCCAGATCCTCGACCAAAACCTCGACCCATGGACGTAGTGCGCCTGCCCCACGAGTTTTCAGCGCCCGGCGAGCCGCCGTTTGTGCGCGGGCCTTACGCGTCGATGTACACCCAGCGCCCTTGGACCATTAGGCAGTACGCCGGGTTCAGCACCGCCGAAGAAAGCAACGCCTTCTACCGCCGCAATTTGGCCGCGGGCCAAAAGGGACTGAGCGTGGCCTTTGACTTGGCCACCCACCGCGGCTACGACAGCGACCACCCGCGCGTGCAGGGCGACGTCGGCAAGGCCGGCGTGGCCATTGACAGCGTCGAAGACATGAAGCGGCTGTTCGACGGTATTCCGCTCGGCGAAATGTCGGTGTCGATGACCATGAACGGCGCGGTGCTGCCCGTCTTGGCCTTCTACCTCGTGGCGGCCGAAGAGCAGGGCGTGCCTCCCGAGGAGCTGCAGGGCACCATTCAGAACGACATCCTCAAGGAGTTCATGGTGCGCAACACCTACATCTACCCGCCGGCGCCCAGCTTGCGCATCATCGCCGACATTTTTGGCTACACCAGCCGGCGCATGCCCAAGTTCAACAGCATTTCGATTTCGGGCTACCACATGCACGAGGCGGGGGCTTCGGCCGAAATCGAGCTCGCCTACACCCTGGCCGACGGCCTCGAGTACCTGCGGACTGGCATGGCCTCGGGCCTCGACATCGACGACTTCGCGCCGCGCCTCAGCTTCTTTTGGGCCATCGGCATGGACTTCATCACCGAGGTCGCCAAGCTCCGCGCGGGCCGTGCCCTGTGGGACCGCATCGTGGCGTCGTTTGCGCCCCAAAACGTCAAGAGCCGTGCCCTGCGCACCCACTGCCAGACTTCGGGCTGGAGCCTCACCGAGCAGCTGCCCTACAACAACGTCACGCGCACCGCGGTCGAGGCCATGGCTGCGGCCTTGGGCGGAACCCAGTCCCTGCACACCAACGCGCTCGACGAGGCCATCGCCTTGCCCACCGACTACTCGGCCCGCATCGCCCGCGAAACCCAAATCCGCATCCAGCAGCGCACCGGCATTACGCGCTTTGTGGACCCCTTGGGCGGAAGCGTCGCGGTCGAACAGCGAACCGCCGAGCTCATGGAACGCGCCTGGGCGCTGATTCAAGAGGTAGAGGCCCTGGGCGGAATGACCAAAGCCATCGAAGCCGGACTGCCCAAGCTGCGCATCGAAGAAGCCGCCGCCGCGAAGCAGGCGCGGCTGGATTCCGTGCAGGATGTACTCGTGGGCGTCAACGCCTTCAAAGCCGAAGACGACACCGAACTCGAGATCCTCGAGGTCGACAACCGCGCCGTGCTCGCCAGCCAGGTCGAGCGGCTCCAGCACCTGCGCGCCCACCGCGACCCGCAGGCCGTGGCCCAAGCGCTTGAGGCGCTTGAAGCGGCGGCCCGAAGCGGCCAAGGCAACCTGCTCGACCTCAGCGTGCAAGCGGCCCGAGTTCGCGCTACCTTAGGTGAAATCTCTGACGCCCTCGAGCGCGCCTTTGGCCGCTACCAAGCCCAACTCAACATGGTCCACGGAGTGTACGCCCGCGAATCCGCCCAAGACGGCCAACTGGCCGAAGTCCGCGCCCTTGCCGACGAATTTGCCGCGCGCTACGGCCGCCGTCCGCGCCTGCTCGTCGCCAAAATGGGCCAGGACGGCCACGACCGCGGCGCCAAGGTCATTGCCACGGGCTTTGCCGACCTGGGCTTCGACATTGACCTCGGTCCGCTGTTTCAAACCCCCGAAGAAGTGGCGCAGCAGGCCGTAGAGAACGACGTGCATTGGGTGGGCGTGAGCTCCCTGGCGGCGGGCCACAAAACCTTGGTGCCCCAGCTGGTCGGCGCACTGGCGGCTATGGGCCGGCCCGACATTCAGGTCGCTGTGGGCGGAGTGATTCCGCGCCCGGACTACGACGCGCTCTTCGCAGCAGGGGCCGTCGCCGTGTTTGGCCCCGGAACGCCCGTGGTCGCTTCGGCCCGAACACTGCTTGAGCAAGCCTTGGCCTAGCGCGATGAACGGCCCCCACTGGACTCCCCAAGAATGGGCCGATGGCATTCGCCGGGCCGACCGGGCCTTTCTTGGGCGCGCGCTCAGCTTGGTTGAAAGTTCGCTCGACGCCGACGTCCAACGCGCTTCTGAGCTCTTTGCGGCGCTCGGTGCCGCCCCCGAATCCAGCTTTCGCCTCGCCGTAACCGGCAACCCCGGAGCGGGCAAGAGCACCCTTACCGAAGCCCTGGGGCTGCGCTGGGCCGAGTCGGGCCATAACGTGGCCGTGCTCGCCGTCGACCCCTCGAGCAGCCTCCACCGCGGAAGCATTTTGGGCGACAAAACCCGCATGGAGCAGCTCAGCAAGCACCCCAATGCCTTCATTCGTCCAGTGGCGAGCGGCGGACAGCTGGGCGGGGTGGCCGCCTCGACCCGCGCGGCCATGGCCCTGTTTGAGTACGCCGGCTACACCCGATTGGTCCTCGAGACCGTGGGCGTCGGCCAAAACGAAACCGACGCGGCGCACTACGTCGACGCCATGCTCCTGCTCGCGCTCCCCAATGCGGGCGACGAGGTGCAGGGCATCAAGCGCGGAATCATGGAATGCGCCGACCTCATCGCCGTCAACAAATGCGACGGCGGCCTGGTCGAGGCCGGTGCTCGGGCTGCGGGCCAGCTGCGCGAAAGCCTCAACTGGTTTGGGCGCGACGACGGATGGAAGGTGCCGGTGCTCGCCCTGAGCGCCCAGCAGGGCCAGGGGCTGCCCGAGCTCGACGAGGCCCTTGAGCGCTTCGAGCGCTGGGTTCGGGGAACCGGCCAATTCGACGCGCGGCGCGCGCAGCAGCGCGCGCACGCTTGGGACGAAGCCTGGGGGCAGTTCCTCGCAACCTGGGCCGAGGGACAGCCAGAGCTCCAGAGCGCCAAAGCCCAAGCCAAGTCCGCGTTTGACCAAGGCCAAAACGCCCAAGCCGCCCTGCGGGCCGCGTTTTACCCTAAAAAGTAATTAGAACTCGTAGGCCACTTCGGCCTTGAGGTGCTTGAGCGCCGCCTGCGTCGGCAGCTGCTTGAGCTCCATCGCCGCGTTGAGCAGCGCCTTGGACAGCTCTGCTCCGCTGGCGTCGGGGGCCAGCTGCGCCGAAACGGTATTGAGCAGCGACGCCGTCGCCGACTTTGCCGTGGTCACGTAGTCCCAGACCTCGTCGCTGACGTAAATCTGCTGGCTCAGGTTGTGCTCGTACTCGTCGCGAATCGACTTTTGAAGCAAAAGCAGGTATTCCGCGTTGGTCAGCGTCCCGGCCTTCACCCGCACCACCAGCGAGTTGGGACTGATCCGCTCCAAGAACAGCGCCAGCCGCTCGTAGGCCTGCAGCCGAAGCGGTAGGGCTTGGCGCTGGTTTTGCGCGCGATGTTCCGCTCGACGGCGGCGATCTTCGTTGTCAAAGTAGCTCGACATCATGAGGTAGACTGCGATTAAAATCAGCAGCGACGGGAACACGAAGCGAAACGTATCAAGAAAAACGTCCATGCCCCAAATATCGGGGCGTTTCGTTCAAAATCGTACTTTTGACTCCGTGATTTCTCGCTTATCAGACCGCGTGAACGCAATGGCCCTCCCGATGACCATTGCAATGGCCAAAAAAAGCCGCGCACTACAGGAACAGGGACTCGACATCATCAGCCTCAGCCTTGGCGAGCCCGATTTTGACACCCCCGATTTGGCCAAAGCCGCCGGAATCGAAGGCATCGAGCAGAACTTTTCGCACTACATGCCGGTGAGCGGCTACGTCGACGTGCGCGACGCCGTTGCGCTGAAGTTTGCGCGCGACAACCAATTGACCTACACCCGCAACCAGATCGTGGTCAGCACCGGCGCCAAGCAGTCCATCGCCAACCTGATGATGGCCCTGGTGAATCCGGGCGACGAAGTGGTGATTCCGGCGCCCTTTTGGGTGAGCTACAACGACTTGGCCGAGTTCTGCGGCGCCACGGTGGTGAGCCCGGTGGCCGGTCGCGAACAGGGATTCAAAATCACCCCCGACCAGCTGCGCCAAGCGCTCAGCCCCAAGTCCAAAGTGTTCATTTTCAGCAGCCCCAACAACCCGAGCGGCGCGATGTACCGCCAAGACGAGCTCGAAGCCTTGGCGGCAGTGCTCCGGGACTTCCCCAACGTGGTGGTGGTCGCTGACGAGATCTACGAATACTTGAGCTACGGAGAAGTTCCGCACTACAGCTTTGCGCGCATCGACGGCATGTTCGACCGCACCGCCACCGTCAACGGCATGTCGAAGGGCTACGCCATGACCGGCTGGCGCCTCGGATTCATGGGCGCCCCCGAGTGGCTGGCCGAGGCCTGCGACAAGGTTCAGTCCCAGTTCACCAGCGGCGCGAGCAGCATCGCCCAGCGGGCGGCACGGGCTGCCCTGCTCGCCGGACCCCAACCCGTGCAGTACATGGTCGAGGCCTTTAAAGCGCGCCGCGACCGCTTCGTGCAGGCGCTGAAGGGCGCGTCCAAGCTCTGCGTCGACACGCCGCCCGGAGCCTTCTACGCCTACGTCGACGTGCGCGCCTACCTGAGCGACGCCTACCCCACCTCCAACGATTTGGTCCTGTACCTCCTCGAGCACGGCGTGGCTGGGGTGCCCGGAGAGGCCTTTGGCACGCCCGGCTACCTCCGCTTCAGCTACGCGGCGAGCCCAACCGACCTGGACCGCGCGGCCGAGCGCATCGTTAAGGCCCTGAACGCCCTCTAGCATGTCCACGCGGCTCCGCACCACCGTCAACCAACTCCGCGAGCGCATCAACCTGCGCATCTACGACAGCAAGCCTTTTGTAACCAAGTTCTTGCGCTACCTGAGCGTGCCCCTATCGCTCTCGGCGGTGGCCGCGCTCATTTTCTCCTTTGGGTACTCGCTCGACCTCGACCAAAAACTGTGGGTCGACTTCATCCTCAAGTCCACCATCGGATTTTACATCTTCAAGTACTTCTCTGAACTCTTCTACGACTTCAGTCCGCCCGACTACGTGCGGCGCACGCGCTTCGAATTTGTGCTGATGTGCTACATGCTCGCCAACATCTTGGCAGTCAACATCTTTCACATCGAACTAACCCAAAGTTTGGGCGACTGGCTGGGCATCAAGAGCTTCGCCGACCTCTTCATGCTCGTCGTGCAGGGCTACTTTTTGATCTTCGTCGCCCTGGAATTGGGCAAGGCGAGCCGCCTGCTTCCGCACCTCAAAATCAGCCCGCCGACGCTGCTCGTCATGAGCTTTGGCTTGATCACGGCGCTCGGAGCCGGCCTTCTCATGATGCCTGAAATGTCCACGACGCCCGGCGGAATTTCAGCCATGGACGCCTTTTTCACCAGCGTTTCGGCCGTCTGCGTCACCGGGCTCAGCACCATCGACGTGGCCACCGTGCTGACGTTTAAGGGCCAAACCGTGCTCATGATTCTGATTCAGCTCGGGGGACTCAACTTCATCACCTTCGCTTCGATTTTTGCGCTGCTGGCCAATCCCGGGGTGGGCACGCGCTACAAGAGCATGCTGCAGTCCAACTACTCGGTGGACTCGCTCGAATCCAGCGTGCTGCTGACCGGCCAAATCATTCGATTCAGCTTGCTTTTTGAACTCATTTCGGCGGTCCTTCTCTACTTCTCCTGGGGCGCCCGCCACTTCGAGAGCTTTGGCGAGCAAATCTTCCACTCGCTCTTTCACTCGGTCAGCGCGTTCAACAACGCGGGTTTTTCGCTGTACACGGGCGGACTCGCCGACGCGGCCCTCGGCACCAACGTGCCGCTCGGCCTGGTCATTGCCTTCACCATCATTTTGGGCGGACTCGGATTCAGCCCCATTTCTGAAATGTTCAGCGTGCAGTCGCGCTCCTACCGCCGTTCGCGGCCGTGGATTCACTACTCGGTCAACACCAAAATCGCCGTGTACGCGGTGCTGGTCCTCGTGCCCTTCGGAACCCTTGCCTTCTTCCTGCTCGAGCAGCACGGAGTGCTTCGCGACCTCGGCCCGGGCGTTCAGTGGTACCATGCCTTTTTCTCGTCGGTCACCACCCGCACGGCCGGCTTCAACACGATCGACTTTGGCGCCGTGGCCCTCCCTACCCTTATGGTGGTCATGCTGCTGATGTTCATTGGCGGATCCTCAGGCTCCACCGCGGGCGGGGTCAAAACCAGCACCTTTGCGCTCGTCTTCATGAACGCCATGGCCACCATCCGCGGCAAAAAGCGCGTGGAACTCTTCAGGCAAACCATTTCGGTGGAGCTCCTCAACCTCGCCCTCAGCGCGTTTTTGTTTTCGACGTCGGTCATCGCCCTCGGAACCTTTGCCCTGGCCATCACCGACGGCCACTTCGGCCTGGCGCGCATCGCCTTTGAAGAGGTGTCGGCCTTTTGCACCGTCGGACTGTCCACGGGCATCACCGCCCAATTCAGCGACGCGGGCAAAATCATCTTGATGACCTCGATGCTCATCGGTCGGGTGGGAACCATTACCCTTGCCTTTGCGTTGACCTCTAAGCGCAAGGATTCCCAAGATTACCGATACCCCAAAGCCAGCGTTCAAGTAGGATAATGAGCCACGTCAAACCGTATAGCCCCGACGGCTCCAAAAAGGAGCAAGTAGCCGAAATGTTCAATGCGATTTCGCCGAAGTACGATGCCCTCAACCGCATCTTGTCGGTCGGAATCGACCAGATTTGGCGCCGCAAAACCGTGCGCGAAATCCGCGCCACCGGTGCCACCCAAATTCTCGACGTCGCCACCGGCACGGCTGACCTCGCGCTGGCGCTGGCCGACCGCATCCCGGGCGCTCAGGTCGTGGGCGTCGACATTTCCGCCGGCATGCTCGACGTGGGCCGCCAAAAAGTCCGCGCCCGCCGCCGAGACGACCGCGTGCGCCTCGACCTCGGCGACGGCGAACAGCTCCCCTACGAAGACGGCCAGTTTGGCGCCGTCACCGTGGCCTTTGGCGTGCGCAATTTTGAGAACCTGGAGCAGGGGCTGCGCGACATGCACCGCGTGCTCCAACCGGGCGGAACCCTCGCCGTCCTCGAGTTTTCGCAGCCTACCTCGTGGCCCTTCCGCCCGCTGTACCTGTTTTACTTCAAAAACATTTTGCCGCGCATCGGGCGCCTGGTTTCCCAAGACGCCTCGGCCTACACCTACCTTCCCGACAGCGTGGAGGCCTTTCCCTACGGCGAGGCTTTTGCCTCCAAGCTGCGCGACGCCGGATTCCGCAGCGTGCGCATTCGCCCGCTCACCCTGGGCATCGCCAGTTTGTACGTCGCCCTAAAATAATCGCGGACTTTTGCCGTTCTAAGCTCATGCGAACCTGGCTTCTCGCGGTTGGACTGGTCCTTGCGGCGCCTGCCTTCGGGCAAACGCCCAACCTTCCGCGCTTTGACCAAAAGCCGCTGCACTTCGGCTTTTTTCTCGGAATCAGCCAGCTCGACTTCGCCGTGCAGCACGCGCCCACCTGGCCCGAGGGCATCTACCACGTCGTTCCCCAGTCGAGCCCCGGCTACCTCGTGGGCATCATTTCCGACGTTCGCCTCAGCCCCTACCTCAACATGCGGGTTAACCCCACCTACGTGGCGGGCGAACGCAGCCTGTTGATCGACGGGGTCGACCGCGCCACCGGAATCCGGGACTGGTACACCCGCCGGGTGGAATCCTCCCTGGTGCGCCTGCCGGTCGAGCTCAAATGGAAGTCGGAGCGCATCGGCAACCACCGCTGGTTCGTGCTCGGAGCCCTTCACGCCACCTACGACCTCGGCAGCAAAGCCAAGGTCGTGGACGACCGACTCTTCAAGCTGCAGCCCGTCGACTACGGCTTTGACCTCGCCCTCGGGACCGACCTGTACTTTGAATTCTTCAAGCTCTCTCCCCAGCTCCGCTGGAGCTTTGGGCTCGGCAACCTGCACGTCGACGACGACACCAAGCTCGCGGCGTCGCTGCCGGTGGTTCGCCACCGCAGCCAGGACTACGTATTTACCTTCGAGTAGCGCGCAGCTCGTTGCGAGCGGCTAGTTACCTCTATGCGCTTCGTACAGCAGCATGGCCGCGGCCGTAGCCACGTTCAGGCTGTCGGTGGGGCTGTGGGCCGAGCGCGCGATGGTGGCCACCGAGCTCGCGGCGTCGAGCCAGGCTTGCGAAGGCCCTTGACCCTCGTTGGACACCACTAGAGCGACGTTCGGCGACCAATTGATTTGGCTGGGCAGGGTGCCGTCGAGGTCGGCG
>JBEGTJ010000003.1:0-67455 GCA_041179465.1 Bacteroidota bacterium
GGGCGTGGGTTCGTTGGTGAACACGTCGAGGGCTGCGCCCGCCAGGTGGCCCTGGTCCAGCGCGTTGAGCAGGGCTTCCTCGTTGACCACGCCGCCTCGGGCCGCGTTGACCAAAAACGCGCCCTTTTTCATTTGGGCGAGCTCGGCCGCTCCGAGTACCTCGGCTTTACCGGCAATGTGGATGCTCACGGCATCTGAAGTGGCGAGCAAATCACTCATGCTGAGCATCGTGGCTGAAGTACTGAGCTTCTGGCCGTCGGCGAAGGTGACCTCAAAGCTGCCGTCGGTCACGAAGGGGTCGTGGGCGACAACCTTCATTCCGAGTCCGTAGCCTTGGCGGGCGACGGCGCGGCCGATGCGGCCAAACCCGATGATTCCCAGGGTTTTTCCGCGCAGCTCAAGGCCTTTTCCGTAGGCCTTTTTCAGGGCATCAAATTTTGCTTCGCCTTCGAGGGGCATCATGCGGTTGCTGTCGGGCAAGAAGCGCAAGAGTCCGCTCAGGTGGGCAAACACCAGCTCGGCCACGCTCTCGGAGCTGGCTGCGGGCGTGTTGAATACGTTGATTCCCTTGCTCTTGGCGTAGTCGACGTCGATGTTGTCCATTCCGACTCCGCCGCGGCCGATCATTTTGAGCCCGGGACAGGCGTCGATTAAGGCGGCGCGGGCCGTAGTAGCCGAGCGCACCAGCAGTACGTCGACCTGTTCGGCATTCAGGAAGTCGGCGAGCTGCTCCTGAGCCACTTTGGTGGTGAGCACGGTATGGCCGGCGGCCTCGAGTTTGGCTTGGCCTGCGGGCGCGATGCCGTCGTTGGCGAGTACAATCATGGTAAACGGATTAAGCGATTAGGCGCGGCGTTCGACTTCGCGCATGACTTCGACCAGGGCGTCGACGCTCGACTGCTCCAGCGCGTTGTACATCGAGGCGCGGTAGCCTCCAACGCTGCGGTGTCCGGCCAGTCCGACCAGGCCGGCCTCTTTGGCCAAGGCGTCAAACAGGTCCTTGTGGGCCGCTTCGTCGCGCAGGAGGAAGCAGGCGTTCATGGGCGACCGGTCTTCGGCGGCGGCGGTTCCGGTAAAGAGCGGATTCCGGTCGATTTCGCCGTACAGGGCGGCGGCGCGGGCGTTGGCCCGGCGCTCCATTTCGGGAAGTCCGCCTTGGGCGTCCATCCAGCGAAGCGTCAGCAGGCTGACGTAGAGCGAAAAAACGGGCGGCGTGTTGTACATCGACTCGCCCTTGATGTGTACCGGGTAGTCAAACATCGTGGGAATCACGCGGCCCGACTTGCCGAGGATTTCGTTCCGCACTACGACCAGGGTGGCGCCGGCGGGACCGAGGTTTTTCTGGGCTCCGGCATAAATAAGGTCAAAGGCCGAGTAGTCCATTTCGCGGCTGAAGATGTCGGACGACATGTCGCAGACCGTCACGCTGCCGGACTTCGGGAAGGCCTTCATCTGCGTCCCAAAAATGGTGTTGTTGGAGGTGTAGTGCACGTAGTCCAGTCCGCTCGGAATCGCGAAATCCTTGGGAATGTAGCTGAAGTTGCGGTCCTTGCTCGAGGCCAACTCCACCGTCTGCCCGGGGGCGAGCTTCTCGGCTTCTTCGAGGGCCTTGGTTGCCCACGTTCCGGTGTTCAGGTAGCCGGCGCGTCCCTGGAGCGTCAGCAGGTTAAACGGAACCATGGCGAACTGGCTGCTGGCTCCGCCCTGAAGAAAGAGCACGGAATACGCGCTGCCAAGCCCCAAGGTTTGGAGTACCCGCTGCTGCGCTTCCTCCATCACGGCCACGACCTTCTTGTCGCGGTGGCTGATTTCGAGGAGCGAAAGCCCCATTCCTTCGAACTCGCGAACGGCGGCGGCGGCGCCTTCAAAAACTTCCGGAGCCAAAATGCACGGACCGGCGGTAAAGTTGTGCTTTTTCATAGGGACAAAGGTAGGGGGCTTAGGTTAGGGCAAGGTTTCGAGATGCCATTTTCCGTCGCGAAAAACCAGGCGATTTTGCACGGCGGTGGGGCCGTAGTAGCGGTAGGCGCCTTTGGGGGCGTCGCGCACCGGAGCCACCTCGTCAATCAAAATCGCACCGGGCTTCTCGGGCCGAATGCCCGCGGTGGCGTTTGGGCCGTAGCGAAGTACCAGGCGCTCGGGCGGCTTGCGAAAGACTTCGTCGTTGAATTTTTTTACCGCAAACATGCGGGCGCCGAACACCAGCCGACTCCGGGTGGCGATCACGGGCTCAATGCCCTTTTCTTGAACGCCGTTCAGGTGCGGTTTGTACCAGAGGGCCAGGTAGGTGCTGCGCCGGCGGTAGCGCGTGTGCACCACCCGATAAATAATGGCTTCGGGCCACTGTCCTTCGGCGAGCGCGGACCAGGTCCATTCGCCGCGGCGCACCGGGCGTCCCACCAGGCCGCGGTAGGCGTAGCTGCCGTCGTGCAGCGGGGCATTCAGGGTCACGAGCGCAAAGCTCTGGTCGGGGCTCTCGGTGCGCAGGGCGCTTTCGGGCAGCGCGGATTCGCCCTGGCGCAGCGCGTCCAGGGTACTCGCCGCAAGGCTGTCCAGGGCCGCCAACCGGGCGCCGTCGTTCAGGCTTCGGTCGCGGGTGACCGCTACCAACCGCGCCCAATCCGCCGACTGGGCCCACGTACTCCCTGTTCCGGCGACCAGCGCGAGCAGAATCAGGGCGAAGCGCGTCATTAATCGAGGTGCAGAAACGACTTCTTGGATTCCAGCTCCTCACGCGACTCCACGTGGTCTTCGTCGGGCACGCAGCAGTCCACCGGGCATACCTCGGCGCACTGCGGGGTTTCGTGAAAGCCGACGCACTCCGTGCACTTGTCGGTCACAATGTAGTAGTAGTCGAAGCTCACGGGCTCCTGGGCGGCGCCGGCCTCGGTGCGGAGTCCGCTTTTGCTCAACAAACTGCCTTGAAGCTTCGTGCCGTCGGCAAACCGCCACTCCATGCCGCCTTCGTAGATCGCGTTGTTGGGGCATTCGGGCTCGCAGGCGCCGCAGTTAATGCACTCGTCGGTAATCTTAATGGCCATCGTTGAAGCGTACTTTTGTGGCCCTAAAGATACGCCCTTTTTTGCGGTTCATGCTCGATTCAGCCCCCCTTGACGCTCGTTTTTTGGTCCTTGCGGATCTCGCTGAAGACCTGCGTCAGCTCGCGGGCGATTCCGACCTTTTGGCGCAGGTTTCGGCGCGGAATCCGTGGTTTACCCCCGAATTTTCGGCCGACGCCCTTTGCGCTTGGGCCGAGGCGCTACGGCCGGAATCGCTGCGCGCCTGGCGGACCCGCTGGCCTGAATGGGGGGTAGCCCCGAGCACCCTCGGCATTGTGGGGGCCGGAAACCTTCCCTTGGTGGCCCTGCACGACGTGATGTGCGGCTACCTCGCGGGGCACCGCGTGCGCTTCAAGCCCGCGTCGGAGGATTCGCTGCTCACTACCGCGGTGCTGAATCGGTTGCGGCAGCGCGACCCTTCGGCCGACCTCGAGGTGGTGGAACGGCTCAACGGCGTGGAGGCGTTAATTGCCACCGGAGGCGACCAAGCCGTCGCCCATTTCGATCAGTACTTTGCGACGGTTCCGCGCATTTTGCGCGGCGCGCGCACTTCCGCGGCAGCGGTTCCGGCCAACGCCACCGATCTAGAGCTCGATGCCCTCTCTGACGACCTCTTCCGCTACTTCGGCCGAGGCTGCCGCAGCGTTACCCACCTTGCGCTGGAGCGAGGATTGGACGTGCAGCGCCTCTTTGCCTCGTGGATGAAGTGGAGCCGGATTGCCGAGCACGCCCGCTACGGTTCGAACTACGACTACCACCGAGCGTTGTTCATGCTCAACCGCGAGCCCTTCCTCGAAAACAATTGGGTGGTGCTGCGCGAGCACGAAAGCCTGAAGCCGCCCCTTTCGGTGGTCCACGTCACCTGGCACCCGAGTGCGGCTGCCGCAGAATCGTGGCTGGACGCCCAATCGGACCAGCTTCAAACGGTGGTGGGCCGTGGGCGGACGCCCTTTGGCCAAAGCCAGTTCCCCGCGCTGTGGGACTACGCAGACGGCGTGGATACGCCGGCGTTTTTAGTCGGGTTTTGAAAACAGTCGTTTACCACGTTTCCAGCGCGCCGGCGTCGGCGGGCTGCGGTCGGGCATTCCCCAAGGCGTCGGCGGGAACTTGGCTGGTAGCGCCCGGCCAGCCGATGCCCAAGGCGGCCGACCCCAGTTTTAAGCGGTAGTCGTACGTGCCTGCCGATTCAAAAAGGGCCGGAGCATTGAACACGCAGCCGCCAAAGCGCTGCGGGTCGGTGACGTCGTAGAGGGCTGGGCTCGGAAAGCGGTTGAGCTTGATCAGCGAACCTTCAAAGCGGTAGTTGAATGCCGCCTGCGGGCCGTAACCAAAGCCGACTTCGGATTCTTGGCTTCCGTCGACGACGGAGTTCCGCACGTCGGCCTGGAGCAGGCTGCGGTATCGGTAGTTCCCGGTTCCGTCGTCGTACCGGTTGAACAGCCCCAAGGAGGGGGTCGATCGGGCGCCGGGGAATGCGTTGGCCAACGTGCAGTGGTCGACCTCGAGCCGTCCGCCCAGCACGTACACGTTGTACAGCCCAGAATTGCTCACGACGCTGTTCTCGAGGCGGACGCGGCCAAATCCGCTGTACACGGCGGCTCGGCTAAAGTCGGTGATTCGGCTGCGCCGCACGATGAGGTTGTGGGGTTCGCCGTCGGCCACGCTGTCGCAGCGGATGCCCAGGCTGCCGTTGCGTATCCAGGCGTTTTGGATTTCGGCCCGGGCGCCGCGCTGAATAAAAATTCCGCCCAAAAGTCCGCCCCACTGGCCGGCGATGTGCCGGTAAAACGGCTCCAAGCGGTCGCCCTCGAGCACGACCGGATCCTCGAACGAACCGGCGTTGGCCGGATCAATGCGGAGCGTGCCTCCCGATGCCACCCAGAGCCCCGATCCTTGGTGGAAGTGCACGCGCGCCCCGGCGGCAATCGTCAGGGTAGCTCCGCTGTCGACCACCGCGTAGCCATATACCACGTGGGGCTTGTCGTCGCTCCACACCTCTTGAGCGCCAAGCACCACGTAGGGAATGAGCAGGTCGGCAAAGGGCTCGGGCTGGTCGATGGTGAGCACGCGGTTCGGGTAGTGAAAGTGGGCGTCCCAGGCGAGCGCCACCAGGTGGATGTTTTGGCGGTAGCTGCCTTGCTCTACGAGCAGCGAATCCTCCCACAGCATTTCGCCGTCGCCCCGAGGAGCGGTGGTTTCGACGAAAATCCAAATGCTGTCGCCGGCGGGAATCACGACGTCCTGGAGGTCGGGGCCGGCTTGGCCGTTGGCGTTGAAGCGGAACGGGGATTCCGCCCCCCGGCCCAAGCGAACCCGGCTGAGGTTGACGTCGTAGGCGCTGGGGTTGACCAAGCGCACGCTGCGGGTGGAACTGCCCACCGTCGCAAAGACCGTGTCGAGGTAGACCGTGTCTTGGCTGCGCGTCAAGGCCACGGGCTGCGGAGCAAACCGGTATTCGGGCCGGCAGGCGGCCAGTGCCGACAAGGCGATCAAAAGGGCGAGCAGGCGCTGCATGTCAACGGCAAAGGTCGCAATCCGCGGGCATGCCTGGGGCGGTTGGGCAGGGAGCTTTGCAATAAATCACAAGCATCTAACTCGAGTGCGGAGAATTTCGTACATTTGCCGTCCGCAAAAAATGGGGATCGGGCCAAAACTCGATCTAAAACAACAAAGCGATGAAAGAAAATCTGCACCCCACCAACTACCGCGTGTGCGCCTTCAAAGACATGGGCACCGGCGACGTAACCCTTATTCGCAGCTGCGCGAACGCCAAAGAAACCCTCGAGGTCGACGGCGTAGAATACCCCCTCGTGAAGATGGAAGTGTCGAGCTACTCGCACCCCTTCTACACGGGCAAGCAGAAGCTTCTCGATACGGCGGGACGTGTGGACAAGTTCCGCAACCGCTACGCGAAATTCTCGAAGTAAGCCGCTACCTTCGTGGGGATGCACTACATCTTCCACGACCGCGGCGAGCACGAGACGCTCAAGCCCCTTACTTGGACCCGGCCTGTGGCCGACCTGCGCGTGGGTATCACTACCCTACGCGAAAAATGGTCGCTCCGCAGCCCGGGTTCCTCGTTTTCGTACCGTTCGCAGCCCTATTTGGGTGCCCGCTTTGATTTAGTCCAGCCCGAGGGCGACGCGGTGCGCCACGTGCGCGGGGCGGCCCTAGCAACCCCGGCCCTTGTGGCAGCCGTTCAGGCGCTCAAACCCGGCCAATCGCTCGTCGACGCCCGCGGAGAGTGGCTGGCGAGCTGCGGGTCTGAGGCTCCCGAAACGCAGGTTTTTTCAGACCCCGTGCGGCTGATTCGCCGGCCCTTCGACGTGTTTGCGGCCAACGCCGAGGCGATCGAGGCCGATTTTGACTTGATGACGGCGGGACGCCGCTCCGCGGCGATCAGCAGCACCAACACCTTCATCGGCGACCGAATTTTTGCCGAAGAGGGCGCAGCCGTGGAGGCCAGCGTGCTCAACAGCCGGACCGGCGCGATTTACCTGGCGGCGGGCAGCGAAATCATGGAAGGCAGCCTCGTGCGCGGCGCCCTCGCGCTGGGGGAGGGGTCGCAACTCAAGCTGGGGTCCAAAATCTACGGCGCCACGACCATTGGCCCCGGAAGCAAAGTTGGAGGCGAGGTGAACAACGCGGTGCTCTGGGGCAACAGCAACAAGGGCCACGACGGATTTTTGGGCAACGCCGTGCTGGGCGAGTGGTGCAACTTGGGCGCCGACACCAACAACTCCAACCTCAAGAACGACTACAGCGAGGTCAAGCTGTGGAGCTACCCGAGCGGCCGGTTTGAGCCCACCGGCCTTCAGTTCTGCGGGCTGGTGATGGGCGACCACAGCAAGGCGGGCATCAACAGCATGTTCAACACCGGGACCGTGGTGGGCGTGGCCTGCAACGTCTTTGGCGCGGGGTTCCCGCGCAACTTCATTCCCGACTTCACCTGGGGCGGACCCCAAGGCATGACCGAGTACCGACTCGACAAGGCCCTGGCCACCGCCGAGCGGGTGCTGGCCCGACGAAACCTGCCCTTGGACGCGGGAACAACCGACATTTTGTCCGAAATTTTTGCGCAAACGGCGCCCCTGCGCGGTGGCACGGCCATTGCCCCTTAGTCGGCCCATGGAAGTACCCCGCTTTTCGCTCCTCTCTGAGGACACCGACCTTATTCCGCTCATCACCAACGAAGAAGACAACTCGGTCCCTGAGGCCGACTTGGCCCACGAGTTGGCGCTCCTTCCGCTGCGCAACACCGTGCAGTTTCCGGGGGTGGTCAGCCCCATCACCGCCGGGCGCGACAAGTCGATCCGCCTGATTCAGGAGGCCCAAAAGGGCAAAAAGCTCTTTGGCGTCGTGGCGCAGCGCAACGCCGACACCGAGACCCCCTCGGCCGACGACTTGCATCCGGTGGGCACCCTGGTCCAGATGGTCAAGTCCTTCCGCATGCCCGACGGCAACATCACGGCCATCTTGCAGGGCAAGCGCCGGTTCCGCATCGTGGAACTGCTCACCGACGAGCCCTACCACCGCGCCCGGGTGGAGTACCTCGACGACGTCGTGCCTGAAGAAGGCGATACCGAGTTCACCGCGTTGATGTCGACCATTCGCGAACTGTCGCTTGAAATCATCCAGGAGAGCCCCAACATTCCCACCGAGGCGCAGATTGCGGTTAAAAACATCGAGTCCGACACCTTTTTGCTGCACTTCATCGCGAGCAACACCAACCTCGAGGTGGAGGCCAAGCAGCTCCTGCTCGAGGAGCACGACCTGAAGGTCCGCGCCCAGCAGGTGCTCAAGCATTTGAGCCACGAGAAGCACTTGCTCGAGGTCAAGAACGACATCGCCAATAAAGTGCGCGTGGAGTTCGACCAGCAGCAGCGGGAGTACTTCTTGCAGCAGCAAATGCGCACGATTCAAGAGGAACTGGGCGGCAACAGCTTTGAGGCGGAATTTGAGTCGTTCCGCCAGCGAGCGGCCGCCAAAAAGTGGCCCGCCGAAGCGGCCCAGCAGTTTGAGAAGGAGCTGGCGCGCCTGCAGCGGCTGAATCCGCAGGTACCCGATTTTGGAATCCAGCGCAACTACCTCGAGCTGATGCTCGACCTGCCCTGGGACCACGTGGTCAAGGACCGCCACGACCTGAAGAAGGCCCGCAAAATCCTCGACCGCGACCACTTTGGCCTCGAAAAAGTGAAGGAGCGCATCCTCGAGCACCTCGCGGTGCTGGCCCTCAAAGGCGACCTGAAAAGCCCGATTTTGTGCCTGTACGGCCCTCCGGGGGTGGGCAAAACTTCGCTGGGTCGCTCGATTGCTGAGTCCCTTGGCCGACCCTACGTGCGCATGTCGCTGGGCGGAATGCGCGACGAAGCCGAGATCCGCGGCCACCGCAAAACCTACATTGGCGCCATGCCCGGCCGCATCCTGCAGCAAATCAAAAAGGCAGGCGCGTCCAATCCCGTGCTCGTGCTCGACGAAATCGACAAGCTCGGCATGGGTGCCCAAGGCGACCCTTCAAGTGCGCTGCTCGAGGTGCTCGATCCCGAGCAAAACCACGCCTTCCACGACCACTTCCTCGAGATGGGGTACGACCTGTCTAAGGTGCTCTTCATTGCGACCGCCAACAACTTGGGCGGAATTCAGCCGGCGCTGCGCGACCGAATGGAGCTGATTGAGGTCACGGGCTACACGCGCGAAGAAAAGGTCAAGATTGCCCAAAACCACTTGATGCCCAAGCAGCTGCGCGAGCACGGCCTCGAACCCAAGGCCCTCAAGCTCGAGGGGTCGACGGCCTCAGCACTGATCGAAGGCTACACCCGGGAGTCGGGCGTGCGCCGACTCGACCAGCAGCTGGCCAAGCTCGCCCGCAAGGCCGCCTTAGCCCGCGCCGAGGGCAAGGACTTCCCCGCGAAGCCCTCCGCGGCCGACCTGACCGAGATTTTGGGTGTGGCGCGCTTCCGCAAAGACGACTACGCCAACGACGGCGTGGCGGGCGTGGCCACCGGCCTCGCCTGGACCCCGGTGGGCGGCGACATTTTGTACCTGGAATCCAGCATTGCCCCGGGCAGCGGCCGACTCAGCATCACCGGCAACCTGGGCGACGTGATGAAGGAGTCCGCCACCTTAGCCATGACCTTTTTGAAGGCCAATGCGGCGGAATTTGGCCTGGAACCCGAGCACTTCAGCCAGTACGACGTGCACCTTCACGTACCCGAAGGCGCCGTCCCCAAAGACGGTCCGTCGGCGGGAATCGCCTTGCTCACCGCGCTGACCTCGCTCTACACCCAGCGCCGGGTGCGCAACGCCTTGGCCCTGAGCGGCGAAATCACCCTTCGCGGCAAGGTGCTGCCCGTGGGCGGAATTCGCGAGAAGCTGCTCGCCGCCAAGCGCGCGGGCATCAAAACGGTGCTGCTTTGCGCCGACAACGAGCGCGACGTGCGCGAAATTCCCGAGAACTACCTCAAGGGACTCGAGGTGCGCTACGTGAAGTCGATGCGCGAGGTCTTGGACTACTCGGTAACCGATAAGAAGGTCAAAAACGCCAAGGTGCTGAGCGTGCGCAAGCCCGCGCAGGCGACGGAGGCGACCGGATCGTCGTCGGCTAAAGCGTAACTTGCTGCGGTGCGCACAGGCCTCATTTGCATCGTGTTGGCGGTTTCGGTACCCGGATTCGCCCAAACGGGTTCGTGGTCGACCCTGAACACGGCGGGCTCGGCGCGCTGGAACGCCTTGGCGGGGGCGGCTTGGGCATTCCCGGCCGACGCCGCGTCGTCCACCTTTAACCCGTCGCTGGCGGCAGGCCTCGACCGCAGCCAAGCGGTGCTGAGTACGGGGCGGCTTCCGAGCGGACTCCGCCTGGGCCACATGAGTGCGGCCTTTCGGCGCAAGGGCTGGTACGCTTCGGTCGGCGCGGACTACCTCAACACCGGCGCGATGCCCGAAACCAACGAGCTGGGCACCGTCATCGGAACGTTTCGCTTTCAGGAGTCCCGTCCACGGGTGACCCTTGCCCGGTCCTGGGCCGTGGGCGACCGCGGCGCGCAACTTCTGGTGGGGGCCACGCTGCGCTGGACCCTTCAGACGGCCTCAAACCTCGTGGGCCAAGCGCTGAGTACCGACTGGGGCGCCACCTTAGTGGCCGACAGCGGACGGGTGCACGCGGCGTTGGTCCTGCAGCATGCGGGCCTGAGCCTCGATCCGTTGGGGGCCACCCCCGAACCCCTTCCCACAGCGCTGCACGCCGCCCTCAGCCGCAAGTTTCGCTACGCCCCGTTCCGGGTGCATGTGGCGGCCCGCGACCTTCAGCGCTGGAACCTGGCGGGCTACGAGCCCTTGCGCGACGTGCGGGACCCGCTGACCGGCCAGTCGACCTACAACGCGCCGTCGTGGACCAACTTGGCCCTGCGGCACCTGGCGGTCGCCGTGGAGGCCGAGCTGGGCGGACGCCTCCGCGCCCAAATTGGCTACGATTTTCGCCGACAGCTCGAAATGCAACTTCCCACGCGGCGCACCAACGCGGGGCTCAGCCTGGGATTTGGACTCAAGGCGGGCAAGAGCCAAATCCAATGGTCGCAGTCGGTCTACCACGTCGCAGGCCGCTTCACCCAGTTTTCCTTTACCCGTTCGCTATGACCCCGATTCGCATTGCCGTCGACGGATACGCCTCGACCGGAAAGTCCACGTTGGCCAAGCGCTTGGCGGCCGCCCTCGGATTTTTGTACATCGACACCGGCGCCATGTACCGCATGGTGGCCCTTCACGCGATTCGCCAGGGCTGGGCGTCGCCCGAGGGAATTAACGCCGTCGCGATTAACGCCTCGCTGGAGCAGCTCCACCTGGGCTTCGCACGCGACACCCAAGGCCGCAACCGCGCCATCCTCAACGGCGAAGACGTCGAAGATGCGATTCGGAGCATGGAGGTGAGCCGGGTCGTCAGCGCGGTTTCGTCGCTCGTCCCCGTGCGCCGCAGGTTGGTCGCCCAGCAGCAAGCCATGGGCCGAAGCCACAGCGTGGTCATGGACGGCCGCGACATTGGCACCGTGGTGTTTCCCGACGCGGAACTCAAGCTTTTTGTGACCGCCGACGCCGACGTGCGGGCCCAGCGCCGATTTGCCGAAATGGACGCCGCCCAGCCCGGAGCGGTGAGCCTCGCCGAGGTCAAGGCCAACCTGCTTCAGCGCGACAAAGAGGACCGCGAGCGGCTCGACAGCCCGCTGCTGCTTGCCGACGACGCGGTCGTACTCGACAACTCGCAGGTGTCGCCCGACGAGCTGTTTGACGCGGCCATGAAGCTCGTGGCCTCGGTAAATTCCTAATTCAAGCTATTGGCCGACGGCCTTGAGTCGGGCAATGACCGTTTCGCCCCCGCGGGGCTTGTCGCCGATTTGGCAAAGCACCTCGGCGTCTAAAGGGAGGAAGAGGTCGACGCGCGATCCGAAGCGGATGAAGCCTACGTCTTCGCCCACCGAAACGGGCTGGCCGGGTTTGACGTACACGGCGATGCGGCGTGCGACGGCTCCGGCGATTTGGCGAATCATCACTTCTCCGTGGTTGAGGGTGTCAAAAACCAGGGTGGTGCGCTCGTTTTCGGTGCTCGACTTGGGGTGCCAGGCCACGAGGTACTTGCCTTGGTGGTACTTGGCGAACACCGTTTTTCCGCTGACGGGCGCGCGGTTGACGTGCACGTTGAGCGGAGACATGAAAATGCTAATCTGCTTGCGCGTTCCGTTGAAGTACTCGGATTCTTGGGCTTCCTCGATCACGACCACCGTGCCGTCGGCGGGCGCAATCACGTCTCCGGCTTGAGCGACGGTGGTCCGCGTGGGGTTGCGGAAGAACTGAAGCACCAGCCCTAAAAGGACCAGGCCCACCGCGAGGTACGCACTCACGGCCCATTCAGGGGCGCCCAATTGGGTGAGGAGCACGTAGGGCAGGGCCAGGATCAGGAGGCTGACAAAAATGGTTTTGGTTCCTTCGCGGTGCAGCATGAGGGGGAGTTAAAACGTTTGAACGGCAATGAGAATGAGGACGAGGACCACGCTCGAGAGGAGGTAGCTGTCCAGACGGTCGAGGAATCCGCCATGGCCGGGCAGAAACACGCCCGAATCTTTCACTCCCGACACGCGCTTGAAGTAGGAGCCCACCAAGTCGCCCACCGGCGCGGCCGCAGCCACGGTCGCCGGGAGCAGGAGGGAAAGCGCCATCGAGGTGTGCAGCACGGAATGAAGCAGGACGTGGCCCACTCCGAAGGTGCAGATTAGGCCTACGGCCAAGCCCTCCCAGGTCTTTTTGGGCGAAAGCACCGGCGCCATCGGCCTGCGGCCCCAAAGGCGTCCGCCCACGTAGGCCATGGAGTCCGAAAGCCAAATGAGCACAAAGACCGCAAAAATGGACTGGCCGCCGCCCACGCCCCAAAGCCATCCGGTCGCGAGGGCGCTGGCAAAGGCGTAAAGGATTCCGGCCGAGCGAAGCTTGGGGCTCAGGTTCGGGAGTTGGGTGAATTCGTAGGCGACTCCGGCCAAAAGCAGGAACAGCAGGGCGGGCGTCCACGAGAAGCCGAGGCACAAGAACGCGACGACTAGGGCATACACGAGGCCCCAGATGCTGCGCTGCATCATAGGTCGGCAAAGAGGTGGTCTTCGACGAGGAAGAAGTACAGTTCGCGGCCCTTGTTGGGGTCGACTTTGGCTTGCAGAACGGCCTCGTCGCGCTTGCCCTTGAGGGTGATGATGCTCAGGGGGCGCTGCTCGCGGTGGAATTTGTTGATGGCGGCCATTCCATCAGACAGGCTGTTGACGACCTGAGACACGCGGGCGACCACCAGGTGCACGGCAGGGAGCTGCGCAAACTTCAACCCTTGGGTTTGGGCGTCGGTGATCATGATGCCTCCGGTTTGGGCCACGGCCGCATGGCAGGTGGTCGCCATGGCGTCGGCTTCGAGGGGATTGTCGTGAACGACCTGCAGCCCCGCCTGCTGAAACCACGCGTGCAGGTGTTTTTCAGGAACAAAAAACTGGGTTTGGCCGGTTTCTGATCCTACGGCTTTCAGGTTGTCGACGACCTCGTCGATGCTGCCGCAGTACAAAAAAAGGCCGCCTGACTGGGTGAAGCGCCGCACAAAAGCGAGGTCTACGGGATCTTCGAGCGCGGCGTACTTGCCCAAATTGGGGTCCGCCACTTCGTCGCCCCCCGCTTGAGGAGCGCCGCTGAGCACCGTCAGGAATTTACCGATCCAACCCGCCATTTACTGGCGAAAATAACACATAAATGCTTCGCAGCGCGCGTCCACCCAATTAGGCTTCAGGTTGCCCTTCGCTCGCGGCTTCGGCAGGCGCGTCGGCCAGCGGGAGTTCGGTGGGGTCGGGGTCTGCCTGGGGCGTTGCCGCGGCCTCGGGCGCCTCGGCCGAATCGGGTGTTGCTGCCGCTTCGGGCGCCGGTACCGACGCTGCTGTTGCTGCGGCTTCAGGCGCCTCGGCAGCCTCTTCGAGGGCGGCAAGGCGTTCTTCGCGGCTCTTCCACGGGCGCTCGCCAAAAATCTCGACGAGGTTGTCTCTGAAGATTACTTCTTTGGTCAGCAATTCCTGGGCAAGGGCCTCGAGCTTTTCTCGGTTGCCGCGGAGCAGCTCTTTGGCGCGCTCGTACTGGCCTTCAATGAGCTTGCTGATCTCTTCGTCGATGACTTCGGCGGTCCGCTCCGAATAGGGCTTGTCGAACTGGTATTCGTTTTGGCCCGACGAATCGTAGTAGGTGATGTTGCCCAGGCGGTCGTTGAGGCCATAAACCGCAACCATGGCGCGGGCTTGCTTGGTCACTTTTTCGAGGTCGCTGAGGGCCCCAGTCGTCACTCGGCCAAAAATCACCTCTTCGGCAGCGCGTCCGCCCAGGGTGGCGCACATTTCGTCGAGCATTTGCTCGGTGCTGTTCAGCTGGCGCTCTTCGGGAAGGTACCAGGCGGCGCCCAAGGAGCGTCCGCGCGGAACAATCGTCACCTTGACCAGCGGCGAGGCGTGCTCGAGCAGCCAGCTCACGGTGGCGTGCCCCGACTCGTGGTAGGCGATGATTTCTTTCTCTTCGGGCGTAATGATTTTGGACTTTTTCTCGAGTCCGCCCACGATGCGGTCGACGGCGTCGAGGAAGTCCTGTTTTTCCACCACGCTTTTGTTCTTGCGGGCGGCCACCAAGGCGGCTTCGTTGCACACGTTGGCGATGTCGGCGCCGCTGAATCCCGGGGTTTGGCGGGCCAGAAACTCGACGTCTACGTTTTCGCCCAATTTGAGCGGACGCAGGTGCACCTTGAAAATCTCAATGCGCTCGGTGACCTCGGGAAGGTCCACGTAGATGATGCGGTCGAAGCGGCCGGCGCGCATCAGGGCGCGGTCCAAAATGTCGGCCCGGTTGGTGGCGGCCATCACGATGACGTGCTCGTTGGTCCCAAAACCGTCCATTTCGGTGAGGAGTTGGTTGAGCGTGTTCTCGCGCTCGTCGTTGCCGCCGCTGAACGCGTTGCGGCCGCGGGCCCGTCCGATGGCGTCAATCTCGTCGATGAAGATGATGCTCGGCGACTTTTCTTTGGCTTGCTTGAACAGGTCGCGGACCCGGCTCGCGCCCACGCCCACAAACATTTCGACAAAATCGGAGCCGCTCAGCGAGAAGAAGGGCACTTGGGCTTCGCCGGCCACGGCCTTGGCCAGCAAGGTTTTACCGGTTCCCGGAGGGCCGCTCAGCAGCACTCCTTTGGGGATTTTGCCCCCGAGGTCGGTGTATTTTTTGGGATTTTTCAAAAAGTCCACGACTTCGAGAACCTCGTCTTTGGCGCCGTCGAGGCCGGCCACGTCCTTGAAGGTCACCTTCACGGCGTTGTCGGCGTCAAACATTTGCGCGCGGCTCTTGCCAATGTTGAAAATTTGGCCGCCGGGTCCGCCCGCGCCGCCGCCGCCCATGCGGCGCATCAAGAAGAACCAAATGGCGGCAAACAGCAAAATCGGCACAATCCAGGCCAAGGCCTCGCCCCAGTAGTTGGGTTCGTCTTTGTATTCAACGTTGATTTCGGCCACCTCGGGGTGCTGGGTGTAGAAGCGCTCCATCGCGCGGTCAAACGACTCGGCGGGCATTTCAAACACGTAGTGCGGACCTTGGTTCGGGGCGTCTCCCAGCGTGGTCTTGGCGAGCTCGGCGTACTCGTCAAGGGCCGCCAAGCTGTCGGCGTTGACGAATACGTACACCTCTTTGCTGTTCACGACCTTGACGCGGTCGACGTGTCCGCGCTCAATGCGGGCACTGAGCTCGTTAAAGGTCGACGGCTTGGTTTGGCTACCGAACTGGCTTTGCGCGAATTGAAGGCCCAGAAGACCCACAAACACGGCTATATACAGCCAGCTGAAATTGAACTTGGGAAGGCCTCCTTTGGGCGATTCGCCCGGCTTGGGGCCTTTATTTTTTTTGCTCATCAGAAATTAAACAGCTTCAACGAGGTATTGTTGGGGGAGGGCAACCGAAACCGCATCGGCCCAAAGGCCTTCGAGGTCATAAAACACGCGGGCTTCGCGCTGAAAGAGGTGCACCACCACCGACACGTAGTCCATGAGAATCCATTCCGATTGCTGCGCGCCTTCGACGTGCCACGGCTTGTCGTTGGCCTCTTCGCGCACCCGTTTGTGCACGGCTTCAGCCATGGCGTTCACTTGGGTCGTGGATTGGGCCTCGGCCACAATAAAAAAGTCGCACACGGCGTTTTCAAGTCCGCGCAGGTCGAGGAGTACGAGGTTCTCCCCCTTAATGTCACTCACGCCCTCAAGGGCGCTGCGCACGATTTGGGGAAGTTCGGCAAAGGATGCAGTCATTCGGTAAAATTACCCGCCCTTCAGCACAATTAAGGTGCCAATTTGGTCGATCGGCGGAATTGCGGGGTAATTCGCCGCATTTTTGCAGTATGCCGCCCGCGTCAGGTCCAATTAAGTACATTAAATTCAGTGAGTTAGACTCGACTCAGTCGTGGGCGCACGCGAATCCAGATTCCTGGAACCCCCAGGGATGGACTGCCATAACGGCAGGCACGCAGCGCCAGGGCCGCGGAAGCGGGTCCACCACCTGGCACGACGTTGCCGGAGCGTCCTTGCTGCTGACCTTGGTGAGTCCTCCTCTGTCGTGGTCGGCCTCTTGGGTCTTTGTGCGCCACGCGCAGGCCTCCTTGGCTACGGCGGAATGGCTGGAGTCCCGCGGGTTCTCTGTGCAGCTCAAGTGGCCTAATGACTTGTACCTCAACGGACTGAAGCTGGGCGGATTCCTCACCGAAGCCTACTGGCACGGCGGCACGTGCGCGCGCTGGTTTCTCGGAATCGGAATCAACGTTACGCAGGCGCCTGAGGGTTGCGCGCACCTTGAGGGCATACCGCTGGAGGGGATGGCGGAGGCGGTGTCAGCGCACCTGGTGGACGCGCTGGGCGGGCCCATTCCGGAAGCCACGCTCAACCGCTATGCCCAACAGCTCTTAGGTTGGCAGCGCGAATGTGGATTTACAGACGCGGCCACGGGCGAATCGTTTCGGGCGACCCCACGCTTCGTGTCTCCCGACGGTAGGTTGGGGATACAGCTGCCTTCAGGTGCCCTGCGTTGGGTCGGCCACAAAGAAGTGATTTGGACCGACTGGGGCGGTCTGGAAGGTCGGCGTTAGCGGGCCTGAAAGGCCTCTGACCACGCGGACGGGTCGTTCCGCCAGCCGGCCAGGGCCTTGAGTTCTTCGGTGTTCAAGGTTCCGCGCGATTCCGCCGACTTGAGCAGGTGGTCGTAGTCGCTCAAGGTGTGCAGGCTGCACGACGCGGCGGCGAAGGCCTCGGTGGCGGCGGGGAATCCGTAGGTGAAAATGGCCGTCATGCCCAGAACTTGGGCTCCGGCTTCGCGAAGCGCTTCGACGGCCTGGAGCGACGACTTGCCGGTCGACACGAGGTCCTCAATGACTACGACGCGGGCGTTTTTGGGCAATTCGCCCTCGATGAGGTTTTGACGTCCGTGCTCCTTAGCCGACGAGCGCACGTACACCATGGGCAGGTCGAGCTCCTGAGCCACCAAGGCAGCGAGGGCAATTGCGCCGGTCGCGACGCCGGCGACGACGTCGACCGAAGGGTACTGCGCCTGGATCAGGGCCGACATGTGCTCGCGCAAGTAGGTCCGAACGCGCGGGTGCGAAAGGGTTACGCGGTTGTCGCAGTAAATGGGAGACTTGAGTCCAGAGGCCCACGTAAAGGGTTCGTCGGGACGCAGCGAAACGGCTTTAATTTGCAGAAGGAGTCCGGCCAGTGTTTCGGCCGACTTGGCATCAAAAATCATGGCGCAAAAGTACAGCGAGCAAGCGGTCACGGCCGCGGGGGGGTGGGTAGAAAATTCCCACGGAGAAGTTTTGTGGATCCACCGGTTGGGCCGCTGGGACCTTCCCAAAGGCAAACTCGAAGAGGGCGAGGAAATTGCGTCCTGCGCCCTGCGCGAAGTGGAGGAAGAATGCGGGCTGGGCGGGCTTGAATTGGGTCCGAAATTGCTCGAGACCGTGCATGCGTACACGCAAAACGGCCAGAAGTACGTGAAAACCACCCACTGGTACCGCATGTCGGTTTCAGGGCGGCCCGAGCTGACGCCCCAAACCGAGGAGGGCATCGAGGACGTGCGCTGGATGGCCGAAGCCGAGTGGCGCGCCGCCGCGGCCGACACCTACCCGAGCATTCAGGAGGTGATGCGCACGGCCGGAGGCACAAAGAGCGTGTAGTCGCCGCGGTAGCGCACCACCTCGCGCACATGGCTTGAGGCGATGTAGGCAAACCGTGCCCGCGTCTGAAAAAACACCGTTTCGATTTGGGGCTCGAGCTCGCGGTTGGTTTGGGCGATCGCCTTTTCAAACTCAAAATCGGCGGGGTTGCGCAGTCCGCGCACCAGGTATTGGGCCCCGAGGCTCCGGGCGTAGTCGATGGTCAGGCCCTCGTAGCTCGCCACTTCGACGTGCGGTAGGTCGGCAAAGGCCTGGCTCACCCATTCCATGCGCTGCTCGAGCGAAAACATGTACTTCTTGTCGGCGTTGACTCCGATTCCGACCACCACGCGGTCAAACAGGGTGGCGGCACGGCGCACGATGTCGTCGTGGCCGAGGGTGAGCGGATCAAAAGATCCGGGGAACAGCGCGGTCTTCATGGCGGTTGAGGGTGGCTTCGGCAAGGTCGGCGATAAAATGGCGCATCTCGATGCCGGCGGCCTTGAGCTGGCGGGGAACGATGCTTTCGGCGCTCATTCCCGGGATGGTGTTGATTTCGATGAGCACCGGGTCGCTACCGTCGGCGGGCAGGATGAAGTCGGCACGAACGAATCCGCGCAGGGTCATGCCCTCCACCAGGGTGCGGGTGGCCCGGCGCACGGCCTCGGCGGCGGCGTCGGGGATTCGGGCCGGCGTGATTTCTTCAGAGGCGCCTTGGTACTTCGCTTCGAAGTCAAAAAATGCTTTTTTGGGAACGATTTCGGTGATGCCTAAAATGCGAATTCCGTCGGGCGCGACGAAGGCGCCGCAGCCCAGTTCGGTGCCCGCCACGCCCTGCTCGACGACGAGCTCGGGGTCTTCGTGCCACGCAAAGTCGCGGGCTTCGGGCCACTCTGCGGCCGAAGTGATGCGGGTGACTCCGTAGCTCGAGCCGCTCCGGCACGGTTTGACGAACAGGGGAAAGGCGTGTTCCGCCATAAAGCGGTGGACCGCCGACTCGTCGGCTCCGCGCCGAAGCGGAACCGAAGGCATGACGCGCACGCCGAGCCGCTGGGCCACGGCGTTGGTCCACAGCTTGTGAAAGGTGAGCGCAGACGCCGCGGGACTGCAGCTGGAGTAGGGGATTCCGGCGAGCTCCCAGGCCATGGCAAGGCTGCCGTCTTCGCCCGGATGTCCGTGGATGAGGTTGAGGATGGCGTCGAGGCGGCGTTCCCGGCCGTCGACGTCAATGATGGTCCAGCTGCGGTCGCTGAAGCGCAAGGGCAGGCCCGAGGCATCGAAGGCCTTCCAGCCCGCGTCGGGATGCAGTTCGAGGCGCACCGGGTCGTAGCGCATGGGGTCGAGGACGTCAAAAACATGGCTTCCGCTCAGCAGCGAAATGCCGAATTCACTAGAGTAGCCGCCCATGGCTACGGCAACGAGGGGACGCATGGGCCAAAGATAGATGCCTCGGACTACCTTTGTGCCAATGGGTGATTTGTGGCTGTTTCTCAAGAGCAAGACCTTCGCGGTCAATGCCGTGCTGGCGCTGGTGTTTTTTATCGTGCTGGGGCTTTCGGCCCAAACGGTGCTGAAGTGGATTACCGGCTATGGCGAAGTGAAGACGGTGCCCGACCTTACGGGGATGAGCTTTGACGAGGCCGTTCAGGCCCTCGACGAAGTGGGCCTCGAGGGGATGCTGCTGGATTCCGCGCTGTACCGCCGCGAACTCAGGCCCCAGGAGGTGTACCAACAGTACCCGGTTGCCGGAGCCGTCGTCAAGGAAGGCCGCCAAGTGATGCTCACCATCAACCGTTCGAAGGCCGAGCTGGTGAGCCTGCCGGCGATCAAGGAGCGCACGCTTGCTCGGGCCGAGATGGACCTGCGGTCGCGCGGACTTTGGGTCGCCGACATTCAGTACGTGCCCGACCTCACCGACGGGCTGGTGCTCGAAGTAGAATACAACGGCCGCCTGCTCGAGGCCGGAAGCAAAGTGCGCAAAGGTGCCGGGCTGACCCTGCGGGTGGGCATGCGCAGCGGCGAGCTCACGCAGGCCGTTCCCGACCTTACCGGTTTGAGCTACGGCGAGGCCAAGGCCCTGCTCCTGATGTCGGGGTTGGGCATTCAGCTGATGGAAGGCGACAGCCTCTCGGGCGCCGTGTCTACGCAGAGTCCGGGGCCGTCGAACGGCGCTCCAGCGCTTCCGGCCCAAGCCAACGTGCGGGTATGGATCAAGTAAAGGCCTGGGCGCTCGGTCTGGGGTTGTCGGCCGTGGCTTTGACGGCCCAGCCGGTGGAGCACCGCTTGCTGCCTTGGGGCGGACCGCCTTCGGCGCAGGTCGCCGCCAAAACGACTTCAGACACGATGAGTTTGCCGCTGCGCGCGGGTTTTGACCAGCGCATGCCGGCGGGATGGGTTTCGCGCGGAGTCACCCGGTCGCAGAGCCTGGCCCGCAATCCGCTCAGTTTGGGGGTTGCCGTTTGGGACGGAATTTCGGCCTCGGGCGCGGCCTACCTCCCCGGAAGCTACGCCACCGACACGCTGGGCGACGCCCTGTTCAGCCCCTGGTTTGCCGCACCCAACGGGGCGGTACTGCGCTTTCACCTTCAGCAAGGTGGGTTTGGAGACCCCTGCGAAGCCAGCGACAGCTTGGTGGTGCATGCCTGGAGGAGTTCCGACAGCAGTTGGGTTCCGATGGGCCGTGTTTCGGGCGGACAACCCTACGACGCGTGGCGGGCCCATTCGTTTGCACTCCCCGCGGATGCGGTGGCCTCACCCGCCACCCGGGTGCGGATTGGCCGCTGCGGCGCGCCGTCGGGCGCGTTTGACGCGTTTATAGTCGATTACCTCGAGTTAAGCGCTTCCCTCGGGCTGTCCGACACGCTGCTGTTTGACCCGTCCTGGATTTCGCCGCCCGCGCGGGTGCTGAATGCCTACCGGGAGGTGCCTTGGTTTCACTACAACCGCATACTGCTCGAGCGGGACTCCGTGCGCACCCCGTACCGACGCAACGGCGTCGTGCCGGTGGGCGGATGGCAGCTCAACCTCGGCAAACTGAACTGGACCGACGGGAACGGGTCGCTCGTTCAAAGCCGCCTGACGGTGCCCGTCGTTTCCAACCTCATCCACAACGTGGCCACGCCCTACAACCTGTCCCTGAACCGGCCCCAGTTGGTGCCTACGGGTCCGTTTGCGTGGAACCTGACGTACTGGTTTGACGGCGAGTCGGTGGGCGACCGGAGCAACGACAGCGCCACGCTTCGATTGGAATTTGGCGACCGCTACGTGGTTGACGACGGCAGCTGCGAACGGAGCTACGGGGTGGCGCAGGGCGTGCAGCCGCGCTGGGCGCAGCGTTTTCAGTTTCTGACGTCGGACACGTTGCGCGGAATGGACCTCGAGTGGATACCCTCAGGTCCCCAGGGGCTGGGCGAACGCTTTCGCATGGGCGTTTGGAAGGTCGACTCGGCGGGCTTTCCGGGCGATCCGATCTACGTGAGCGATTCGCTGTACGAAGTGAGCTGGAACTACGCCGGGCAGTACGGGCGCCACTACGTGCTCGACACGCTGGGCCTGAAGATTCCTACCGAAGTCTTTTTGGGCGTGGTGATGGACGGTCCGAACTCGGACCAGGGAATGCCCCGCGCCGCCCTCGGGCTCGACGTGCACACCGAGGCGATCAAGGCCTTTGGCGAAGTGGGCGCCTGGTTTCTGAGCCAAATTCCCGGCGCTTTGGCCTTGCGGCCCTTCTTTCGCGGAACGCCCGACGACCTCGGCAGCCCTGAGTCGCTTCGAGCCGCGGGACTGCGCGTTCAGCCCCAGCCCGCCGGAGACTGGGCCTCAGTAGACGGACCGGGAAAGCAGCTCGAAGTCCTCAATGCGCTGGGCTCCCCCGTGGCTACGGTTGCCCGCCCCGACGACGCACAGCCTTGGAATCTAGACCTTCGCAGCCTGCCCGCAGGACTGTACCTGCTCCGCAGCGATTCCGGCCACGTAACCCGACTGATGAAGCAGTGATCGAGTTCGACGACGAGCTCGAAGAGGGCGCTGGCACCGAAGAGGAACTCTACGTTCACCACCGGTTTGTGGCCGACGCGGGCCAGAAGCCGCTGCGCGTCGATAAATTCTTATTCAATTTTCTGGAGAAAACCTCGCGCAACCGCATTCAGAAGGCGGCCGAGGCCGGAGCCATTCGCGTCGACGGCCTGCCCGTGAAGTCCAACCACCGGGTGAAGGCGGGCGAAGAGGTGACGCTGGTGCTGGCGCAGCCTCCGCGCGAGTTTGTACTCGAAGCCGAACCCATCGACCTCGAAGTGGTCTACCTCGACGACGAACTCGCGGTGATCAACAAACCCGCGGGCATGGTGGTGCACCCGGCATTTGGCCACTTCACCGGAACGCTGGTGCACGGCCTGCTCTACCTCTTCCAGAATTTGCCCGGCGCGAGCGGCGAAGTGCGGCCCGGCTTAGTGCACCGCATCGACAAGGACACGTCAGGCCTGCTGGTGGTGGCTCGAACCGACTTTGCGCTCGCTTTTTTGGCGAAGCAGTTTGCGGACCACAGCTGCGACCGCGAGTACCACGCCCTGGTGTGGGGCAACGTGCGCGAGGACCGCGGAACCGTGACCGGCCACATCGGACGCTCGCTGCAGGACCGCAAGGTGCAAGCGATTTTTCCCGACGGCAAGCACGGAAAGCACGCCGTCACTCATTACGAGGTGCTGGAGCGCTACCACTTTGCCACGCTCGTGGCCTGCCGCCTCGAAACGGGCCGTACCCACCAAATCAGGGTGCACATGAAGTACTTGGGGCATCCGCTGGTCGGCGACGCGGTCTACGGAGGCGACAAGGCTCCGCACCGCCCCGAGCTGCCCAAGTTTGCGCAGTTCGCCCACAAATCGCTCGAAATGCTTCCGCGCCAGGCGCTGCACGCGCGGCTGCTCGGTTTTGAACACCCGTCGCGGCCCGGCGAACGCCTTGTGTTTGAGGCTCCGCTGCCCGAAGACATGCAGGCGGTGCTGGAGCGGTTTCGGCGGTACGCGGCGTTGAACTAAGCGTTTTGCGGTAAGGTAAGGCCGTTTTTATTCGACCAAAACGCGGGTAGAGAGCGTTTGATGGGTATCAGTTAACCCTTCAAAAGTCCATATCCCTTGAGGTAATCGGTTCACGCGGATTGAAGTCGAGGGCTCAGGTAGTTGAACCTGGCGTACGCACTGCCCCGCAAGGTTGAAAATTCGGTAGCTACGAATCGCCTCATTGCACAGGATTTCAAAGTCTCCGTTGTTCGGGTTGGGCCGAATTTCAAGGTGCGGATTAAGAGCGAAGTGCTCAGTACGCAATTCGTTACCGTTGGAGGCGTCAAAGATCTTTATTTCAAGTTGGTACACCCCTAAAGTCGAATTGTAGTAGCGATTGTGCGTAAACACGTGAACACCATCAGAATACACCCCAGAGTTTTGGTACTCTTGATTGGTGCCTAGGTATTTCTTCCACGTAGGGACCAGGGTGTCGTTTTGCGAAATCCCTGGATCTAAACGGACCAATACGACCGAATCGAACGGACCCATGTTGAAGTAGGGTACATGGTACGTGATGTAGTGAGCTTGGTCTTGGGGGCATGGGTGGTGTCCCCTCAGTTGCACCGAACCCTGGTCAGGGAAGGGCAGATGGTACAGCTGGACCACATGGTTGGCGCTGTCAAGCTTTCCAAGTGCCGGGGTAGAGCTTGGAAATCCAACGGCGGGAACGTCTTGGTAGCCCGCCAAAATCCAATTCACTCCGTTTAATGAGCCAAAGAACTCAGGAACTAGGTTGGCTGAAAGGTTGTGCGTAATAGGCATCCAACTTCGCGTTCCGTCGTAGCCAATTCGCATGAACGAGCCTTGAGGTCCGTAGGGCGAATGGTACAGCAGCGAGGAATCGTGGACTGCCGGCGTCGCATAGAAGGGAGGCAATGGAATGATGAATTGATTCTGAATCGTTTTTTGCGCCCGATTGACCACCCAAATTCGATCTTGACCGGCAGCATTCGCCCAAAAGACCACCAGGTGATCGTTGGTTATTTGGACCACGCGGTATAAAACCGTTGCAGGTTCATCAGCTTGAACCGTGTCATATGACCAGCCTCCGCCGTAAACGTGAGTTCCAAATATTAGGTTGTTGTTGGTGTCCAGCGTTAAATACCGGCAACCGGGCCCCGGATATTGCTCCACCCAGGTAGCACGGCTCGGTGAGCCGGCAAAAACGGGGTTGAGGTTGACAACGTGGACCTTCAGGCTGTCAGGGTCGATCCGAACATTCCAACCGTAAAAACCATTGTTGGAGGAACGTAAATTAAAGGTGAACCCTTCGCTTGTGCCTTTGGGCGGAAGCGCATTATTGGAATAGTTGCTGGGATCAAGGGGGAATACTATTGGAGTGTTTTGAGCCTGTCCCCAATGAAATAAGGCCAAAATTGCTAAGGCCAATAGGAATAATTTTCTTTTGTTATTCCTCATACAGCCCTTCGTACAGTCCCGCGTACATCTGCAAGATGGGCTTGCGACGCAGCTTTAGGGTGGGGGTTACGTGGCCTGCGGCGATGCTCCAAACGTCGGGGGTGAGGGCGAACTTCTTGACCTTTTCCCATTGCCCGTACTGGGCGTTAGTGGCGTCGATTTCGCGCTGCACGCGAGCCACGACGCGCGGGTCGGCGACCATTTCGGCCGGGGTCGTCCAGGCAATGTTCTTGCGGGCGCACCACGACTTCAAAAAGTCGAACTGCGGCTGCACCAAGAGCACAGGGTACTTCTTGTTTTCGCCGGCGACCATGCACTGCTCGATGAAGGGCGACATTTTGAAGGCGTTTTCCATGGCCTGGGGCGTAATGTACTTGCCTCCGGCGGTCTTGAAAATCTCTTTCTTGCGGTCGGTGATGCGCAGGTACCCTTCGGAATCGAATTCGCCGATGTCGCCCGTGCGGAACCATCCGTCTTCGGTCATCACCTCGGCGGTGAGGTCGGGGCGGTTGTAGTAGCCCATCATCACGTTGGGCCCCTTGGCGAGGATTTCGCCGTCGGCGTCCAGCTTGAGTTCGACGCCGTCGATGGCCGTTCCCACGGTGCCCAGCTTGTGGCCTTGGCCGGTGGGCAGGTTAACCGCCAAGATCGGCGACGTTTCGGTGAGGCCGTAGCCCTCTTGAACGTTGATGCCGGCTCCGGCGAAGATGCGGGCAAGCTTGGGGTTGAGCGCGGCAGCTCCGCTCGCGACCGCCAGAGTTTCGCCGCCCAGCGCCTCTTGCCACTTGCTGAAAATCAGCTTGCGGGCGAGCTTGAGTTGGGCGTAGTAGAGCGGACTGAGGCCGGCGTGCTCGTAGCGTTCGGCCAGGCCAACGGCCCAGAAAAAGAGTCCGCGCTTGATGCCAGTGAGCGACTTGCCCTTGTCCATGATTTTGTCGTACACCTTCTCGAGCAGGCGCGGAACCGCCGTAAACACCTGCGGATGCACCTCGCGCAGGTTGTCGCCGATGGTTTCCATCGACTCAGCGAAGTAGACGCCCACGCCGTTGGTCAAGTACACGTAGACGCAGACGCGCTCGTAGCTGTGGCACAGCGGCAAGAAGCTCAGGGCTTTGCCGGTGGGGCCCACGGGGAGGCGCGAGGCCCCGGCCACCGCGTTGGAGGCGATGTTGCGGTGGCTCAGCATGACGCCTTTGGGGGTGCCGGTGGTTCCCGACGTGTAAATCAGCGTGGCGAGGTCTTCTTCGCGCACGGCGGCCTTGCGGGCTTCTAGTTCGGCGCAGTGGGCGTCGGTGGCGCGGGCCACGACGTCGTCAAGGCAGGCGGAACCTTCGGTCGGCGTGAACGTGAACACGCCCTCAAGGCTGGGTACGTCGGCGCGCAGGGCTTCTATTTTGTCGCGCAGCTCGACGTCGCTCACAAAGCAAAACCGCACGCCGGCGTCGTTCATAATGAACGTGTAGTCGGCCTGCGAAATCGTCGGGTACATCGGAACGTCGACCCCGCCCGCGCTGAGGATGGCTTGGTCGCAGAGGTTCCACTCCGTGCGGTTTGTCGTCGAAATAATGCCAATGCGGTCGCCCGGCTTCATGCCGAGGTCGATCAGCCCGCAGGCCAATTTCTCGGCTTTGGCGATGAATTCGGTGGTCGACATCGACTGCCACTGGCCGTTGACTTTGGTGTTCAGGGCGTCGGGGCGCGGATGCTTGGCGGCCGCGTAGTGGGCAAAATCAAAAAGGCGTTTGGGTGCGTTCATGCGTGAAGGCTCGTAGGTTACTTGCGGCGCTCGCCGTGGATCCACACCTGAATCGGCGCGGTCTTCGGCAAGGCCATGGGGGTTACTTCGTTTAGGTTTACTTCAAAGATGGTGAAGTCCGCCCAATTTCCAATGCGGATTTCGCCGCGGTCGTCCTCCTGAAAGGCGGCGCGGGCGGCGTCTGTGGTCATTCCCTTCAAGGTCTGGGCGAGGGTCAGGGCGTTTTCGGTCTGAAATCCCCCGGCGGGGTGTCCGTCCAAGGCGCGGCGGGCTGTGGCCGCCAAAATGGTGTACATCGGGTTGGGGTGCTCGATGGGGAAGTCGGTGCCGAACGGTATCCATCCGCCGTTGGCCTGGCGGAGCGCGCGGTAGGCGTAGGCGTGCGGCAAGCGGTCGGGTCCAAGGCGGTCGGGGGCCCAATCCATGTCGCTGGTCGCGTGGGTGGGCTGTACCGAGGGCACGATGCCCAGGGTTCCGCCAAACTGGGTTTGGTCTTCAGGGCTCACCACTTGAGCATGCTCGACGCGCCAACGGAGGTCCTTCGGGGTACCCGGGGCGCTTAGGGCTTCGCGGTAAATGCGCAAAATCAGGTGGTTGGCGGAATCTCCGATGGCGTGGGTGTTCATCTGCCAGCCGGCTTGGGCGAGCCGCGCCGCGGCGGCCCTCAGGTAGGAGGCGTCGCGCAAGGCCAGGCCGTAGTGGTCGTGGCGGTCGTGGTAGGGCTCCCGAAGCAAGGCCCCGCGGCTGCCCAGCGCGCCGTCACTGTAGAATTTGAAGCTGCGCACCGACAGCCAGTCGGTTTCGAGGGTGCCGCGCTCCAGCCAGTGGTCCAGGGCCTCGGGGCGTTCGCCGACCATCACATAAAGGGGCATGCGCAGCCCGCCCGCCCGCTGCAGGCTGTCGATCAGCATGATGTCTTCGGTGGGCAGTCCCGCGTCGTGCACGCCGGTCAAGCCGAGTTCGACGCACCAGCGTTCTGCGGCCTTGAGGTAGCGAATTTTTTCTTCGCGCGAAGGCTCGGCGACGCGAAGCAAGGTCTCGGCGTTGTCGACGAGCACCCCAGTCGGTTTGCCGGCCGCGAGGAGGATTTCGCCCCCGTCGATGCGGGTAGCCGCGGTGATTTCTGATTGGGCGAGGGCCACCTGGTTGCACACCACCGCGTGGCCGTCGATGCGCGAGAGCACGATCGGCTTGTCGGTTAGGGCGTCCAGGGCTTTGGAGGTCGGCCAGGCCTTGTCGGACCAGTCGTTTTGGTCCCACCCGCGGCCGCGAACGACTTCCACGTCGGGGTGGTCGGCAAGGTACCTGCGCACCCGGTCGACGCACTCGGCCCAACTGCGCGTACCCACGAGGTCCACCGTCTCGAGGGCTTGACCGAGGGCCAAAAAGTGGGCGTGGGCGTCGATGAATCCCGGGTACACATAGGCCCCTTGGAGGTCGGTGGTGTCGCGGGCCGCGGGCACCGCCTCAGACGCCGGAACCACCGCCGCGATCCGCCCGTCCCGCACGGCGAGGTGTGCCTGGCGGTAGCGCAGCGCGTCGCCCTGAAATTCCGCCACCTGGGCATGGGCGAGGACCGTGTCGTACTCCGGCGCGGCGCTGCACGCGGCGAAAAGCCCAAAAATTCCGAGGAAAAGGGGAGCGTGAATTGCCTTCATGCCCGCAAGGTAGCCCGCAGCCGCCGTACCTTTGCGGCTCGAATAACGCGCATGGAATCAACCGCCCTCACCACCGTAGCCCAAGCCCAAGAGCTCGGCCTTTTGCCCGAAGAATTTGACGCCATTTGCACGCGCCTCGGCCGCGTGCCCAACTTCACGGAGCTCAGCATGTATTCGGTGATGTGGAGCGAGCACTGCTCCTACAAAAACTCGATTGTGTGGCTGAAAACGCTGCCCAAGGAGGGTCCGCACATGCTCGCCAAGGCGGGCGAAGAAAACGCGGGGCTCGTCGACATCGGCGACGGATTGGCGTGCGCCTTCAAAATCGAATCGCACAACCACCCTTCAGCGGTGGAACCCTACCAAGGAGCGGCCACCGGCGTGGGCGGAATCAACCGCGACATCTTCACCATGGGCGCCCGGCCCATCGCGCAGCTGAATTCGCTGCGCTTTGGCAATCCGAAGACCGACCGCACCAAGTGGCTGGTCAACGGGGTGGTCAAGGGCATCGGCGACTACGGCAACAGCTTCGGAATTCCGACCGTAGGCGGCGAGGTGTACTTCGACGACTGCTACGAGCAAAATCCGCTCGTGAACGCGTTTTCAGCTGGAATCGTCAAGGTGGGCGGCCAAATCAGCGCCAAAGCGCGCGGCGTGGGCAACCCCGTGTACATCGTCGGTTCGGCGACCGGCCGCGACGGCATCCACGGCGCCGCGTTCGCTTCCAAAGATTTGAGTGAGGACTCGGCCAACGACATCCCGTCGGTGCAGGTGGGCGACCCCTTCCAAGAGAAGCTGCTCCTCGAGGCGACCATGGAGCTCGCCCAAACCGGGGCCGTGATGGGCATGCAGGACATGGGTGCCGCGGGCATTACCTGTTCTACGACTGAAATGAGTGCGGGCGGAAACGTCGGCATGACCGTCCACCTCGACCGCGTGCCGACCCGCCAGACCGGAATGCACCCCTGGGAAATTCTGCTTTCGGAATCGCAAGAGCGCATGCTCGTAGTGGTGCAAAAAGGCCGCGAGGCCGAAGTAGAGGCCATTTTTAGCAAGTGGGACATTCACTGCGCCCTCATCGGCGAGGTGACTGCCGGCCCGAACGTGCAGTACTTCTGGCACGGCGAGTTGATTGGCGACCTACCTGCCGAGCACCTCGTGCTGGGAGGCGGAGCGCCCGTCTACCACCGCGAGTGGTCCGAGCCCGCCTACTACGCCGAGTACCAAAAATTCAACCTCGACGCGGTGCCCGTGCCGGCCGACCTCAAGGCCGTGGCAGAGCGCGTGGTGGCCCTGCCCAACATCGCCTCGAAGCGCTGGATCTACGAGCAGTACGATTCGATGGTTGGCACGGTAAACCGTTCGACCAACGCCGCCAGCGACGCGTCCATTGTCAACTTGCGCGGAACCAACCGTGCCCTCGCCATGACCGTGGACTGCAACAGCCGCTACGTGCACGCGGACCCCGAAGTGGGCGCGATGATCGCCGTGGCCGAGAACGCCCGCAACATCACCTGCTCCGGCGGAACCCCCAGCGCCATCACCAACTGCCTCAACTTTGGCAATCCCTACAACCCCGAGGTGTACTGGCAGTTTGTCGGGGCCATCAAGGGCATGGGCAAGGCCTGCTTGAAGTTCGAGACTCCGGTGACCGGCGGCAACGTGAGCTTTTACAACCAGACCGCCATTGGCAGTAAGGTTGAGCCCGTTTTTCCGACCCCAACGATCGCCATGATCGGCCTGGTCGACGACGTCAAGCACGTGACCACCCTTGGCTTCAAGTCCAAGGGCGACCTGATCTTTTTGATCGGCAGCAGCCGCAACGACCTTGCCTCGAGCCAGTACCTCGTGCACGAGCACGGAATCACCGCTTCGCCCGCTCCGTACTTTGACCTCGACGAAGAGTTCATCGTGCAGCGCCAGGTGGCCGAGCTGATTCGCGAGGGCGTGGTGGCTTCGGCCCACGACGTGTCTGAGGGCGGACTCTTTGTTACCCTGCTCGAATCAGCCATGGCGGGCGGGCTGGGTTTTGACCTCACCACCGACGCTGAAATTCGCCCCGACGCCTTCTTGTTTGGCGAGGCCCAAAGCCGCATCGTGGTGAGCGTGCGCCCCGACGACGAGGAGCGCTTTTTGGACATCATGATGCGCAACGGCGTGGAATTCGACCTCTTGGGCCACGTGACCAAGGGCTCGGTGCGCGTCGACGACGAAGACTGGGGCAGCGTGGCGGACTTCCGCCAGCGCTACGACCACGCCCTGAATTTTAGCAAGTAGGATTAAGGTTGCGCTCAAATCGAGCGCACATTCCTGAGCGCGCCGTTTCGGTGAAGCCTTCGCTGCGCAAGCGTTCAATAATTCCCTCAGTCCCCTCGATTCCATATCGTTGCGGATGGAATTCAAGGACGATGCACCGAAGTGTTTCAGGGAAGTTTGCGGATTGGCTGATCAGAACGCCTTCGCCTCCTTCGATATCGACGACCAGCACTTCGGGTATGGCGTGGTGCTCTCTACGGATTCGGGACAAATCCCAGTTATGCAATGCGGCGTTCCCATTGACAGCCCACATTGCGCGCCCATCAAGCTCGCTCCCGTCCGTTTCAAAACCTGAAACGGATACCTGTTCCGCGGAATTTAAAGGAAAAGCAAATCCTTGAATCACGCTTAAGTTAGAGGGGACGTCGCACCACGTGCGTGCTTTGTGCGCCAAATCAGAAGACGCCTCGATACTGATTACGCGTCCGTTGGGTCCAACTTTATGGGCGAGTATTCGTGCAAGTATTCCAATCGAACCGCCCATTTCAACCACGGTCATTCCCGGCTTGACCACAGATTCGATTAAATTTCGCTCGTCGCATTCATAAAGGCCGTTCGCGATCCAGCGTTTCGTTCCAAAATTTAGCGCGGTTCCGCGTACGGGGATTTTTACCCCGTCGAGGATGACGTGGTTTGGCCACACCCATTCAGGTACGAAGGCTTTGAGCATCGTCCTTCGAAGGGAATACCATTGAAGTTTTTTGAGGTTCATCGCAATTTCGCTCCGCAGTGCTTTTCGGCCCCCTCGAGCATGCGCTTGACGGCACCTTCGACCTGCTGGTCCTGAAGGGTTTTGCTGGGGTCCCTGAAGGTGAGCCGCACCCCATAGGACATGGTGCCCTCGGGCAGTCCCTTGCCTTGGTATACGTCAAACAGTTCAATTGCTTCAAGCGTTTTGACCGGGGCGGACTTTAGTCCCTCGACCAAGTTTCCGTAGGCCGTGCCCACGGGCACCACGAGCGCGAGGTCGCGCACCATTTTGGGAAACTTGGGCGGCTCTACGTAGGCGGAACGTCGCTTTTGTGCGGCTTCCAGCACGGCATCCCATTGCACCAGGGCGGCGAGCACGGGCTTGTCGACGTCAGTGGCCGTCAGGGCGTGGGCGTCGGGCCAGCCCATGTAGGCCAAGGCGGTTCCGTCCGGCCCCAAGAGGTCGAGCCGGCCGGACCAAAAGCCAGGCACGTCGTCGCCCGCTTGCTCGGTGAACGGAATTCCCAGGCGCTGCAGCAATCCCGCAACGAGTCCTTTGAGCACCGCAAACGTGGCGCTGCTGCTGGGGCGGGTAAAATGGGCGTCGGGGTAGGCGCCGCAAATCCAAATGCCGAGCTCGTTGGCTTCGTACCGTCCTTCGGGGGTTTGCCCGTAGCGGCGGCCAAACTCAAAGAGGGCGATGCGGTCCTCTTGGCGCTTGAGGTTGTACGCAACCGTTTCGAGTCCGCTGTACAGCAGCGTAGGACGCATCACCCCGAGGTCCTGGCTCAGAGGGTTCAGCACGTGGACGATTTCTTCGGCCGGAATCGACGGGTGCTGCGCGAACCACGCGGCGCGCGTCAGCGAGAGGTTCATGACCTCGTTCAGTCCGTGCGCCACCAGGTAGTCGGCCGCCACGCGGCGCAGCGATTCCGGATTCAGACGGGCTTCGGGCTGGCTCCGCACGCGAAGGCCTTCGGGCTCGGCTAGGTTGTTGAAGCCCCAAATGCGCAGCAGTTCCTCGGCCACGTCGGCTTCGCGCCGCACGTCCCAACGGTACACGGGGAGCCCCAGGGTCCAGATGTCGCCCTTTTGCGCCACCACGTCGATGTCGAGCGATTCCAAAATGCCTTCGCAGACGTCGTCGGGAAGGCGCTCGCCGAGCAGGCGGGCAATGCGCTCCATAGATACCTCGAGGGTCGGAGCCACGAACCGAGCGTCCTTGGCGCGCACCCAATCGAGGCCCTCGATGCGGGCTTCGGGGAATTGCGCCTCGATCAGCGTCCAAAAGAGTTCCAGGGCGGCAAGGCCCATCGCGGGGTCCACGCCGCGTTCGTAGCGAAAGCTGGCGTCGGTATGCAGTCCGTGGCGGCGGGCCATGGCGCGGGTCACGACCGGGTCAAACCAGGCCGACTCGACGACCACAGCGGTGGTTGCGGCGGAGACGCCCGAAGACTGTCCGCCATAAACCCCTGCGAGGCACATGGCGTCGGAGGAATTGGCAATCACTTGATCGTCAGGGTGCAGCGTGCGGCTGACCCCGTCCAGGGTGGTCAGGGTTTCGCCGGGGCGGGCGTGGCGCACGACAATACGCGGACCCACCGCCGAAGCGTCAAAGCAGTGGAGCGGATGCCCCAGGGCGTGCATGGCGTAGTTGGTGGCGTCCACCAGCGCGTTGATGGGGTTGACGCCAATGGCTTTGAGGCGCTGCTGAATGGGCTCAGCCGAAGCTTGGCTGCCGTTCACCCCGGAGATTTTGAGGGCCCCATACTGCGGGCAGGCGGCGGAATCTTCGACCTTGAGCTCGACGGCTCCTCCCGGAACTTCGCTGAGGTCGGCGGTCGTTGGCTCGGTCCACATCACGTCGCGTCCGTCGCGAAGAAGGGAAGCGCGAAGGTCGCGGGCGACCCCGTAGTGGCTCATGGCGTCCATTCGGTTGGGCGTCAGGCCCACTTCAACGGCCACGTCGCTCTCGAGTCCGAGGTATTCAGCCATCGGCTGGCCCACGGGGGCGTCGTCCCGCAGCACCATGATGCCGGAGTGGTCGCTGCCGAGGCCCAGCTCGTCTTCGGCGCAAATCATGCCTTCGGAGGCTTCGCCGCGCAGGGCGGATTTTTTGATCACGAGGGGCGCGTCGCTGCCCGCGGGGTAGAGCTCCGCGCCCACCAGGGCGACCGCGACCTTTTGGCCCTCGGCGACGTTGGCGGCTCCGCACACAATGTTCAGCCAATCGGGGGCCCCCACGTCGACCTTGGTGACGCGAAGGCGGTCGGCGTTCGGATGCGGGCGCACCTCGCGCACTTCGCCCACCACCACGCCGCGGAGTCCGCCCGGAACGGCATCCACCACTTCGGATTTTTCAACTTCAAGGCCAGTGGCCGTCAGGCGCTCGCTTACTTCAGCGACGCTAAGGGAGTGGGGAAGGTAGTCTGAGAGCCAGTCCAGAGAAATGCGCATGGCGCAAAAGTACTCCGCACTAGACGAGGCCAAAAATTATCGCCGCGAACAAAAAGTAGCGCACGACGATGCTCAGGGCATAGACGCGGTACCAGCGGGCCGGAAACTGAACCATTCCGGCGACCGTGCTGGCCGCGGGGAAGCTCAAGGGCGTCAGGGCGGCCACGACAATCAGCAGTCCGCCAAAGCGGCGAATCGGATTGAACAGCTTGGCATGGTTGACGTCGACCCAGCGGTGGATTTTGGGAATGCGGTGCAGCCGGCGGCCAATCCAGTAGCTGATGTTGCCTGAAGTGTAGGAAATCGCGCCCAGGGCGGCGATGCTCAGCCAGGGCAGCGGCTGCGACTGGCTCCAAATGATGAACAGGTCGGCGGGCAGGATTCCGACCACGATTTCAGACACAAAAAGGGCGAGGTAGACCAGGCTCCAGTGCACTTCGTGGGTGAAGCGCTCGGTAAGGGCATGAATGTCAATGACGTAGTTGTTGACGGCCCAGAGCACGCCAATGAGCAGGGCAAGGGCTACGAGCAGCTGGCGCGCGCCTTCGCGCATGTACTTGTAGCCCCCCGTCATTTGGTAGAAGCGGTGCGTGAGGTGCACCGACCGCCAAAAGGGGCGAATCTTGGGCTTTGGCAGGTGCAAGCGCGGCTTCATGGGCTAAAGATAGGCCAGGCAACTCCGCAGGAATCGGGCCAAAGTTCAGAGGGGGGACGGGCAGGGATCAGGCAATGCGCCCCCAGGCCATGCGGCCGCGGGCGTAGTCGCTAAAGCGGGCCCTAAGGGCGGCGTGCTCGGGTCGCTCGAGCTGCGGGTCTTCGTCGACGATGCGGGCGGCCGCTCGGCGCGCCCATTCCACCAGCGGACCGTCGTGCACCAAGTTGGCCAGTTTGTACTCCATCACGCCGGATTGCCGGGTGCCCATCAGGTCGCCCGGGCCCCGCAGCTGCAGGTCCACGTCGGCGATTTCAAACCCGTCGTTGGTGCGCACCATCGTTTCGATGCGGGTCACGGCGTCGTCGCTGAGCTTCGAGGAGGTCATCAGCACGCAGTAGGACTGCTCGGCCCCGCGGCCAACGCGCCCGCGCAGCTGGTGCAGCTGGCTGAGGCCGAAGCGCTCCGCGTTCTCGATCACCATCACCGAAGCGTTGGGAACGTTTACTCCCACTTCAATAACGGTGGTGGCGACCATGAGGTGGGTTTCTCCGCGGGCAAATCGGGCCATTTCCCATTCTTTGTCTTCGGGGCGCATTCGGCCGTGGACCACGCTGACTTGGTATTCCGGCTGCGGAAAATCGCGGCACACGCTCTCGTAGCCGTCCATTAAATCCTTGTAGTCCAGTTTTTCGGATTCTTCGATCAGCGGGTACACCAGGTATACCTGCCGCCCCAGCGCGATTTCTTTTTTGAGGAAGCTCCACAGCGCCAGCCGGTTGGCGTCGGTGCGGTGCAGCGTTTGAATTGGATTGCGCCCCGGCGGCAGCTCGTCGATCACCGACTGCTCGAGGTCGCCGTACATACTCATCGCCAAGGTGCGCGGAATCGGCGTCGCCGTCATCACCAGCATGTGCGGCGCGGGGCGGTTTTTGGCCAGCAGCCGAGCGCGCTGGGCCACCCCAAACCGGTGCTGCTCGTCGACCACCGCGAGTCCCAGGTTGCGGAACACCACGGGGTCCTCGATGAGGGCGTGGGTTCCAACCAAGAGGTGCAGGCTGCCGTCGGCCAGGTCGGCCAGCAGGTGCTTGCGGGCGGAACCTTTGACGCTTCCCGTCAGCAGCCCCACGCGAAGACCCAGGGGCTCGGCCCAGGCTTCGAGCGACCGGGCGTGCTGCTGCGCCAGAATTTCGGTCGGAGCCATCAGGGCCGCTTGGAATCCGTTGTCGACGGCCAGAAGCATGGCCATAAAGGCCACCAAGGTTTTGCCCGATCCCACGTCGCCCTGAACCAAGCGGTTCATGGCGGCACCTGACCCCATGTCGCGGCGGATCTCGCGCACCACCCGCTTCTGCGCCTCAGTAAGCGGAAAAGGCAGTACCTCTTCATAAAATCGGTTGAGGTAGGAGCCCACGCTGGCGAATCGGTGCCCTGCCCGTCCGCGGCCCTGCTGCAGGCGCTGGTAGGCAAAAAGGAGTTGGTCCAAAAACAGCTCTTCAAAGGCGAGTCGGTTGCGCGCGGCGGCGAGGGATTGCGGCGACTCGGGGTGGTGCATCGTGCGCACGGCCTCGTCGCGGCGCGGCCATTTTTGCGCGTCGCGCAGCCCCTCGGGCATCCAGTCGCTCCGGTCGCGCGACGGATCCTCCAGCAAGGCGTCAACCTTGGCGGCCAGCCCGCGGCTGTGCAGCTGCATCGAGCCCAGCTTCTCGGTCGACGAGTACATCGGCGTCAGCCCGCTGGCCGCAGCCTGCCGGCTGGCGGCCCGCTCGACCTCGGGATGCGCCATGTTCAACCCGTTTTTAAACGCGTTCACCCGGCCAAAAACCACGACCTCTTCGCCCGCAGGTAGGCCCTTTTCAACCCAGCGCAGCCCCTTGAACCACACCAGCTCGAGCTCGTCGGGACCGTCCACCAGTCGGGCGGTCAGGCGGCGTTTGGGGCCGGTTCCGACCGTCTGCACGCCCGTGAGGAGTCCGCGCACCTGAACCTCGGCCGGGCCCGGCTGCAGGTCGCTGATGCGCAGCACCACGCTGCGGTCAAGGTAGCGGTAGGGGTAGTGGGCGAGCAGGTCCCCAAACGTGCGAAGGCCGAGCTCGCCCGCCAGGGCCTCAGCCCGCAACGGACCGATTCCTTTCAGGTAGGCGAGGGAGGTGTCGAGCCAGCGCGAGGACATACCCAAAAATAGGGCTATCTTCCGCCGTCGCTATGGAATACCGTTCCCAAAATGCCCAACAGCGCGAACTCGGCCTGCGCCTTGCCGACGGAGCCCTTCTCGCCGTCGTGTTTTGGGTCGGAGTCGCCCTGCGCTTCGGCGACCTTCAGGCCCAAAATCCGGCCTACTTTGACCACTACCTGAGGCTGGCGCAGTGGCTCGCGATCTTTTGGTTCCTGCTGGGATGGGTCGGACAGCCCTACCGCCTTGCGGTTGGCGTCGAGCTGCGCACCGTCCTCGCCCGATTTGTGCGCCAAACCGGAATGCTGCTCGCGCTGACGGCCCTGCTGGTGGTGTCGCTCAAGACCTACGTCTACTCGCGCGTTTTTTTGGTCGGACTCTTCGCGGCCTACCTCAGTTTGGGGGCGTTGCTCCGCGTGGCGGTGGTACAGGCCGGGCGTCGTCGGTTTCGGCGCGGAATCGGCCTCGTCTGCGTCCACGGCCTGGGCGCATCACCCATGTGGGGCCAAATCGCCCGTGAATTGGCCGAGCGCCCCGACTACGGCTACCGCTGGCTCGGAACCGTCGAGTCCCTCGACGCGGTGGATTCGAACGCGCAAGAGCTTTGGTTGACCCCCGACCGAGTGCTCGCCGAGCTCGATGCCGCCGAAACCCGCGGACTTCGGTTGCGCGTGGTCCCGGACCTGGCCGCGTTGCCGGCGTCGCGCACGCAATGGTCCGCCCTAGGCAATGTGCTGCTGCTGGATTGGCGCCGCGAACCCTTGGCTACGGGCTGGGCGCCCACGGTGAAGCGGGTCGCCGACGTGCTCGGTTCGGCCGTCGCCTTGATTTTGCTCGCGCCGCTGTTGGCCGGCATTGCATTCTGGGTAGGGCTGCGCAGCCGCGGTCCGGTGCTTTTTGCTCAGGTTCGTTACGGATACAAGGGCGAGCCCTTCACGATATGGAAGTTCCGAAGCATGGATGCCTCGGCCCATCCCGACCTGCAGGCGGTGCCGGGCGACGCACGGGTGCGGCACCCTTGGCTCCGCGCCACCCACCTCGACGAGCTGCCCCAGCTATGGAATGTGCTGCGCGGAGACATGAGCTTGGTCGGTCCGCGCCCGCACATGGAGAGCGACACGCAGCGCTACGCTGAGGCGGTGCGGGGCTACGGAATCCGCCACTGGGTGCGCCCCGGAATCACCGGCCTCGCCCAAGCCCGCGGGCTGCACGGCCACACCGACGAAGCCACGATGGCCGAGCGCGTCAAAGCCGACGTGTACTACGTCGAGCACTGGTCGGTGGCGCTCGACCTCAAAATCATGCTGGCCACGCTGCTTCAGGCGCGGGGTTGGGTGTGAGCCTACGAACGAACAAGCCCCCTCAGCGCCCCGTCGTACTGTTCCACGATCACCGGCCAACGGTAGCCTCGGTTCAGGGTTTCGCCGTGGTTGCGGGGCAAACTCGCGCGCTGTGTCCAAGCCTCGGCGAGCTGCTCGCGCGCCGCTTCTGCGGTAAAATAGCGGGCGGAATCGCCTAAAATTCCGCGATTGAAGGCGTTGTCGTGGGCGGCAATGGCGCAGCCCGCGGCCATGGCTTGAAGGAGGCCGGGGTTGGTTCCGCCCGCCGAGTGCCCGTGGAGGTAGAGCCCGCAGTGGGCGCGCAAACGGTTCAAAAGTCCCGGCTCAAACACCGCGCCCAAGAGGTGCACGTTGGGCAGCTGCTGCAGCGCGCGGCCTTCGGGGTTGCCGTAGGGACCGACCACTACGACGGGGACCGCAGGGCTCAGTGCATTGGCGGCCACCCAAACGTGGTTTTCAGGAACCAATCGGGCAATGATGAGCGCGTACCCACCGGACTCGAGGCCCAAGAAGCCGTCGAGCTCTTCGGCGGGTTGGGGATCGTCGACTCCGTAGGCGATTTCAGCGCAAGGCTTGGCGTAGCGCGCCGCGTAGCGGGCCATTTCGGGGTGGTCGGCCACGAGCAGGTCGGCCGACTCTGCCGCGGTGCGCTCGGCCCACTTGAGGTAGCGCTGCACGGCGGGGCGGTACTTGCCGCGCATCCACTCGAGGCCGTCGAGGTGCACGGCGAGCGGAGCGCGTCCGCGCAAGGGCCTCAGGGCGAGCCAGGGTGCCGACGAGGTCGTTCCCAGACTGAGGTGGACGTCGGGTTGCTGCCGCGCGGCGTCGCGCAGGCTCAGCAGGTCGTAGATGAACTGGCCGGCGGAACCCATCCAAGGTTCCGGGTCCAAGTGCACGCGGCGGCGCACGCCCGGGTGCGACCACTCGGTGACGGGGTGGGTCGACGAGGTGGCGACGTCTACCCGCCACCCGTGGGCGGAGAGGCCGCGGGCGAGGTGGTCGACGAGTTCTTCGTAGCCGCCGTAGCGGTTGGGGATTCCGCGTGAGCCCGTGATGCTGAGGCGACCCTGGAGCCCCGAGTAAATCTGCTCGAGCTGCTCGGCGGCCCGATCCCAGGTCAGCAGCGGAGCCCGGTCAGAGCCCAACTCGACGTCGGCGTTCGCGTCGACGGCGCGCACGGCGGCCGCCCAGGCTTGGAGTTCAAGGGGCACCACAGGGACTTCGTCGCCCCACTCGGCGGCGCCCAAGACTCCGGGCGCGGCCACCACCTGGCATCCCGCGCGGCGCGCTTCGGCGACCGTGAGGCCGTAGGTTTCGCTCAGCGACGGAACCAGTACACCCCGTGCCTCGGCATAGGCCGCAGCGAGGGCCGCGGGCTCGAGGCGCGGAAGCCATTCGACATCGGCTCCCGCCGCGCGGGCCGCAGCGAGGGCCTCGAGGAGGCGGCGGCGGTAGCGACCGTGGTTGGGCGCCGCCTCGCCGTACAGCCGCAGGGGTTCGGTGAACCCGTTTCGGGCCAAGTTCGCCCAGAGTTCCACGGCAAAAACCTGGTTTTTGATTCCCTCGACGCGGGCGGGCAGCAGCCATCCCCGACGCGGGGCTCCAGCCGGGGGCGCGAAGTGCGGCAGGTGGTCCGATCCCGGAGGCACGACGTGCACGCTGGCCCCAAGGCCCCAGCGTCGGCGAATTTCATTGGCTTCGACCTCGGTCGTGGCGACCAGGGCGTCGGCGTGCCACGCGAGTTCCGCGCTCAATCGGTCGGGGCGCAGCACGGACCAGCCCGGCCAGCGGTCTTGGCCACGAAGCGCGCGGACTGCGGCTTTGAAAACCTCGGTTCCGCCATGTGGCAGATGCGCTGCCCACGGCACGCGCTGCGCGTCGTAGGCACGGTAGTCCACCAGCACGCTGCTCACCACCCAACGCATGCCCGGGTGCGCGCGGCGGGCCTGCATGCAGGGGATCTGGTCGGCCCAACGGCCCAAATTGATGGAATGAAGCACGTCCCAGGACTCTCGGGCAAGGAACGCATGCAGTTGCGCAACCTCAGTCACCACCTCGACGCGGTGGCCTCGGCGCCCCAAGGCTTCGGCCGTTTGATGCAGCTGCACCGTGTCTCCGCCGGGCTGGGACCAGAGGCTTTTGCGGGCGAAAAAAAGCAGCTTCACGGGCTAAATGTACTGCGGCGGCGGCGTACCTTCGGGGGGAACAACCAACTCCCTGAAGCCATGGCCATTCCCAAATTTCTCGTAGGCGACAACACCGACCACCCCGACAGCGTGTTTCTGATTCACACCGAGTACCCGCGGTTTGTCATGGATTTGGACACCGACGAAATCGAATGGCTCGACGACGTCGACGGCGAAGACGAGGGCGACTTGACCGACGAAATGGCCAAGCTCTTGGGTGAGGCCCAGGCCTTTTACCAGCGCGAAGTCGACCGCTACGAAGACCTCGAAGATTAAGCCATAATGCGTTTCTGGAACCGACTCCAGTGGCGCCAAAACGCGCCGCTCGCCCTTCCTGTGGTCGCCGGTCAGGTGGGCCACATTGCGGCGTCGGTCGCCGATTCGGTCATGGTAGGTCGGCTGGGCACGGTGCCGTTGGCGGCCGTATCGCTGGCCAACAGCATTCTCTCGGTTCCGCTCGTGTTTGGCATCGGAATGGCCTACGGACTCACGCCCTTGGTGGCCCATGCCCACGGCCAGCGCCGTTCCGCCAAGGGCCAGCAGCTCTTTAAGAATGCCCTTGCGGTCAACCTCGCGGCCGCGTTGCTGATGACCCTCATGGCCTTTGCGTTGGCCTGGGGAGCCGAGCAGACCGGCCAGGACCCCCGCGTGCTCGAGGCCTACCGCCCTTATTTTCTGGTGGTTTCGCTCAGCTACATTCCCTTCATGCTCTTCATGGCCGGAAAGCAGTACCTCGAAGGCATGGGCGAAACCCAGATTCCGATGCGATTAAGTCTGATTGGCAACAGCCTGAACGTCGTACTCAATGCGCTCCTCATTTACGGCTGGTTGGGATTCCCTGAATGGGGCATGACCGGGGCCGGAATCGCCACCCTCATCGCCCGGCTGTACATGGCGGCAGGAATGTACTGGTTTTTAGTGCGCAAGGGCCGAATCAACGCCGAGGTGTGGACGGCCGCGCGCGTCACCGTGCACCGGGTATGGGCGCTGCTCAAGCTGGGCGTTCCGACCGGTTTTCAGTACATTTTTGAGGTGTCGGCCTTTGCGATTTCGGCCTGGATTATCGGAACCTATGGGGCCACCGCCCTCGCCGCGCACCAGGTGGCCATCAGCCTGGCGAGCATCAGCTACATGGCGGCGACCGGGCTGGGTGCGGCCGCGACGATTCGCATCGGGCAGTACTTGGGCCAGCGCGACCACCGCGCGGCGCGCGAGGCGGCGACGAGCCTCTTTGGCCTCACCGTGCTGTTCATGACCTTCACGGGCTTGCTGTTTTTGGTAGGGCGCAACGTTTTTCCGTTCCTCTACACCGACAGTGCTGAGGTGGCCCAGCTCGCCGGCCAGCTCCTCGTGGTCGCCACCCTGTTTCAAATTTCAGACGGCATGCAGGCCACGGCCCTGGGTGCGTTGCGCGGAATCCAGGACGTGAAAATGCCCACCCTGTTCACCTTTATCGCGTACTACGTCTTTGCCCTTCCGCTGGAATGGGTCATCGGAACCTACTTCGACGGCGGCGCGGTGGGCGTTTGGATCGCCTTGGCGGTCGGACTCACCGTCGCGGCGGGCGCCATGACGGTTCGGTTTTACCAGCGGCTGGCGGTCCTGGCCAAGTAGCGCGGGCTACGCGGCGGGCGCGTTAGCCCAATGCCAAGTATAGGCCTACGGCGAAAAGGCCCACTGATACGGCTTGCTCCATGCGTTCAAGCCGAATCTTGGGCAAATACTGGCGGCCCAGGATGCTGCCGACGAGCGCCGGAATTCCCGCCGTCGCGAGAACCACGCCGTAGTCCGCCCAATTTAAGTTCGACCACTGCTGGGCGTACACGCTGATTCGCGTCAGGTCGACGCCCAGCGAAATTGCTACGGTACTTGCGACCAGCGCCTCTTTAGACAGACCGCTCCGCACCAAAAAGGCGCTGCGAAGGGCGCCCTGATTGCCGGTCAGTCCGCCCAAAAATCCGCTTAAAATGCCTCCTACGGGAAGGGCCTTGCTCGAAAACTGCCAACGCCGCACGGCGGGAATGAGCTCCAGCATTGCCAAAAGCATCAAAACCACCCCTAAAATTGGGGGCATAATGTCTGCGGCTCCGATTCGGTTGAGGAGCCACGAGCCCAGCCAAGCACTGACGACCGCTGGAAGTCCGAACCGCAGCAAAACGGCCCGCGGCGGACGCACCGGGAGGATCGCCACCTTGAACAGGTTGTTGGCGAGGTGCACCAATGCGGTCAGGCCAATGGCTACTTCGACGGGAGCCCAAAGGAGCAACAGGGGCGTGAGCAGGGTACCGAGTCCAAAACCCGTAAAAAAAGTGGCAAACGAAACGGCTAGTGCGGCGAAGGCAAGCAGGAGCAAGTCCATGGCTACGCGTAGCGTTCCGCGTCGGCTCCGCTAATGGGGCTTCCGCCCAAGATGTGCAGGCGCTCGACCACGTTGCGCAGCTGGCGGACGTTGCCGGTCCAGTCCATTTGCTGCAGGTAGGCCAGCGCTTCGGGCGAAATGCGCTTGGCGGACCCTTCGAGCTGACCCAGAAAGTGCTCCACCAAAAGGGGAATGTCGTCGCGGCGGTCGTTGAGCGACGGCACCTCCACCACGATTACGCTCAAGCGGTGGTACAGGTCCTCACGAAAGCGGCCTGCGGCGATCTCGGCCTTCAGGTCTTTGTTGGTGGCGGCGAGCACCCGCACGTTTACCGAAATGGACTTGCCGCTGCCCACCGGGGTAATGCAGTTTTCTTGCAGGGCGCGCAGCACTTTGGCCTGCGCTGACAAGCTCATGTCGCCGATTTCGTCGAGAAAAAGGGTTCCGCCGTCGGCCAGCTCAAACTGGCCCTTGCGGTCCTTGATGGCGCTGGTGAACGAGCCCTTAACGTGCCCAAAAAGCTCGGATTCAATAAGTTCAGACGGAATCGCCGCGCAGTTCACCTCAATGAAGGCCTGGCGCGATCGGGCCGAAAGCTGGTGAATTTGGTTGGCGACGATCTCTTTGCCGCTGCCGTTGGGTCCGGTAATGAGCACTCGGGCGTCGGTCGGAGCCACTTTTTCGACCACCTCGCGCACCTGCTCGAGGGCAGCCGATTCGCCGACCATTTCAAACTTCTTGTCTACTTTTTTGCGAAGACGCTGGTTTTCGGCGACCAGTTTTTTGCGGTCCAAGGCCTGGCGAATCGTCGTGATCAGGCGGTTGAGGTCGGGGGGCTTGGCAATGTAGTCGTAGGCGCCGCTGCGGATGCAGCCAACCGCCGTGTCCAGGTCGCCGTGGCCGCTGATCATCACAAACGGCGTGTCGCCGTAGTGCTTCATGGCGTGGGCCAGCACTTCAAGGCCGTCGCGCTTGGGCATCTTGATGTCGCAGAGCACCAGGTCGTAGCTCGACGCCTCCAGGGCCGCAATCGCTTGGTCGCCGTCTTCGGCTTCGTCGATTTCGTGCTTCGGATCTTCGTTCAGCAAGATGTTTCGCAGTACGTTGCGAATCGCTTTCTCGTCTTCTACCAGCAGTATGCGCGCCATGGGCTTTGGGGGTCTTGAATGCTGCTCCACACACCTTCTTTCAAGGCGTAGCCGCTTAGGAGCATGCGGCGGGCATTAAGTCGGGCCAAAACTAGGTCAATTTGCCGCGCACTCAAGTGCAGCGTTTCGGCCCGCATGGCGAGCATGCCAGGCATCAAAAGTCGTGCCTCGGTCGTGGCGGACTGCACCGCCTTCGAAGTCGCGTCCCATTGGCGAAGGTCAAATTCCGCACGCGCTTGACCGAGTTCCAGTTCGGCCCGACCGTTGCGCCGCGCCATTACGTTGAACAGGGTGTCGAACGAACCGCTCGACCCCAGCAGCAGCGCACAAGGATGGGCTGATAAGGCCGTCCAAAGCGGTTCGAGTTCGCGGTCGAGGTAGGCGTCGAGGGCGGACCATTCCGCGGGGGTAGGTGGGTCGCTGGGCAGGAAGCGCTCGAACAGCCGGGTCACCCCCAGGGCAAAACTGGCCGCCCAGAGGGTGCGCCCCGCTTCGCAGAGGATGAATTCGGTGCTCCCGCCGCCGATGTCCATGATGAGGTGGCGCTCGCTCAGCTCGGGCCACGCCTGGCGAACGCCTGCGGCGATGAACGCGGCCTCTTGGTCTCCGTCGATCACGTTCACGGGTTGCCCCGTTTCGCGCTCGATGCGGGCTGCGAGCTCGGCTCCGTTGGCGGTAGAGCGCATGGCCGAGGTGGCAAAAGCGAAGCTCCGCGCCGCGCCGTAGGCGCGGGCGCTCCGCACGTGCTGGGCGACGGCTTCGACCGCCCGCTGGGCGGCCTCGGGCGTAATGACGCCGTCGCGCAACCCGCCGGCGCCCAGGCGAACCGCCACCTTGTCGCTGAACACGAGGGCGCCGTCGGCGCTCCGCACCAAAAGATTGAACGTATTCGTTCCGAGGTCCAGAATGGCGGTGCGCCCCTGCGAACTCATGCGGTTAGGGCTTCATGCGAATCCACTTCCACAGGTCGGCATACGTCGGCTTTTTGCCGTAGCTCAAAATTCCGACGCGGTAAATCCGCCCGGCCAGCCACACGGTGCCCAAAAAGCCCAGCACCATGAACGTCATGCTCGCGGCGATTTGGTACCAGGGCACCCCAAACGGAATGCGAATCATCATCGCAATCGGCGCCGAAAACGGAATCATCGACAGCGCCACGGCGACCGGCCCGTTGGGGTTTTCGATGATGCTCGTCGACAAAATAAAGGTCAGCACCAGCGGAAGCGTCAGCGGAATCATGAACTGCTGCGTGTCGGTTTCGCTGTCGACGGCCGCGCCCACGGCGGCAAACAGCGCGCCATAAAACAGGTATCCCGAGAGAAAGTAAAAAAGGAACATTCCGATCAATCCGGGGAGGTTGAGGCTCTCGAGCGTGCCCAGGGCGGCCTGGATTCCGTCGAGTTCGGGAGCCGCTTGCCCCGCCGCTCCCAAGGCGGCGACCTGCTCGGGGTCGGGCGACAGCAGTCCGAGGGCGCCCACCGCCGTCGAGGCCGCGGCCGTCAGGGCAATCCAGATGGCGAACTGCAGCAGTCCGACGCTGGCGATGCCCAAGATCTTGCCCAGCATCAATTGGGCGGGCTTCACGCTGGTCACCAGCACCTCGACGATGCGCGAGGTTTTCTCCTCAATCACGCCGCGCATGATTTGGGCGGCATACAAAAACGTGAAGAGGTAGATCATGATTCCGGCAAAAAAACCAATGCCCGACTTGATTTCGGCGCCCGAGGCTTCGCTGCCCTCCTCGCTGAGCTCGAAGGCCTCAATCACGGCCTCTGATTTGGCTTGGGTTACCAGAGCGGGGTCGACGCCAAAGTGCCGCAACTTGCCTTCGTAGGCGTAGCGTTCCAGCAGGCCCTCGAGCTCGCTCGCCATGCCCAGCGGCGCCGTGGTTTCGGTGTAGAGTTTGGCGTTTTTCAGGCTGAACTCGGGGTCGTTGTTGACCGATTCGGGAACGTAGAGCAGGCCGTCGACGTCGTCGCGCTCGCGAACCAGCGCCAAGGCCTGTTCCTCGGTGACCTCTTTGGGGTCAAAGTAGGCGAGTTGGGCGCCTTCGACGGTGGGGGTGCCTGGCAGCACGTAGCTGTGGTCGACGACGATGAGGTTGAGGTCTTCGGCTTCGCTCGACATTGCGATGAGGGTGGGAGCGACCATGAGCCCGACGAACAGCACCGGGCCGAGCACGGTCATGACCAAGAAGCTCTTTTTGCGCACGCGCGTGGTGATTTCGCGCTGGGCGACGAGTAAAAACGGTTTCATGCGCCTTGAACGGTTTGGACAAACAAATCGTGGATGCTGGGCACCACTTCTTCAAATTGGTATACGTTGACGTGCGGAGCAAGGGCCGCCAGCAGCCGCGACGCGTCGTCGATCCCCGCGCGGAACCGGGCGGCAACGATGCCCTGGCCCTCTCGGCGGTGGTCCGAGAGTTCGACGCCTTCGGGAAGAACGAGGTCCTGGAGGTCCGCGCTGCGGTAGCGCAGCACAAATTGGCCCGAGCGGTGGCGGTCTTTGAGTTCCTGAATGCTTCCGTGAAGCACGTTTTGGCCTTGGTTGACCAGGGCGATGTGGCTGCAGAGCTCCTCGACGCTTTCCATGCGGTGGGTCGAAAAGATCAGGGTGCGGCCTTCGCGGTTGAGGCGCAGCATTTCTTCGCGGATCAGCTGGGCGTTAATGGGGTCAAATCCCGAGAAGGGTTCGTCAAAGATGAGCAGTTCGGGCTCGTGCAGCACCGTGGTGATGAACTGGACTTTTTGCGCCATGCCCTTAGAAAGGTCGCTGACTTTTTTGTCCCACCAGCTCTGGAGTTCCCAGCGCTCAAACCAGCTGCGCAGCCGCTGCTTGGCGTCGGCAGAAGAGAGTCCGCGCAGCTGCGCCAGGTACATGGCCTGCTCGCCGACCTTCATGCTTTTGTAGAGTCCGCGCTCCTCGGGCAAGTACCCAATGCGCCGCGTGGCGTCGGCGTCCAGCGGGCGGCCGAAGAGCATGAGTTCGCCCTCGTCGGGCGCCAAAATGCGGTTCGCGATGCGAATAAACGTGGTTTTTCCGGCGCCGTTGGGTCCGAGGAGGCCAAAAAGGCTTCCCTGCGGAATCTCCATGTCGAGGCCGCGCAGTGCGTGGTGCGAGGCGTAGCGCTTGTGCAGGCCAGAGGCAGTTAGGGCGTTCATGCTAGTTGCGGATTGCTAGTTGCTCGTTTCGAGTTGCGGTGCGGACCATGAGGTGAGCAATCCGATGGCTTCTTCCACCGTGCGCACCTGATCGACGACGAGGTAGCTGCGCTGGTCTTTTTGCTTCATTTGAAAGCGCTGCGGATTGCGCTGAAGGTCCCGCAAAAACTGGCCCAAAACGTGTTCCGGTATGCGGAACTGCGCGTCGTCGGGGAAGTAGGCCATGAGTTTGCCGGACTTGATGCGGACTTTTTCCATGCCCATGGACTGGCCCAGCCAGCGAATGTGGAGCGAGCGCAGCAGGTTTTCGGCCGCCAAAGGCAAGGCTCCGAACCGGTCAACCAAGCCAAGTCGGTAGGCCTCAAGGGCTTCGGGGCCCGTTAGGGCGTCGAGCTCGCGGTAGATGCGCAGGCGTTCTTCGACCGAGTTGACGTAGGCGTCGGGCAGCAGAAGTTCCCAGTCGGTGTCGAGCTGGCACTCGCGAGTGGACGACCAACCGCCGCGCTGGTCCTCGTAGAGTTCTTTGAATTCGGACTGCTTGAGTTCGTCGACGGCTTCGGCCAAGAGCTTCTGGTAGGTTTCAAAGCCCAAGTCGTTGATGAAGCCCGACTGTTCCGCCCCCAAAAGGTCGCCGGCGCCCCGAATTTCGAGGTCGCGAAGGGCGATTTTGAATCCCGATCCAAGGTCGCTAAACTGCTCAAGCGCTTGCAGTCGTTTGCGGGCTTCTTCGGGCAGTCCGCCCAAGGGGGGCGACACGAGGTAGCAAAAGGCCTTGCGGTTGCTGCGGCCGACGCGTCCGCGCATCTGGTGCAGGTCGCTCAGGCCAAACATGTGCGCGTCGAGAATGATGATGGTGTTGGCGTTGGGCACGTCGAGGCCGTTTTCGACAATCGTGGTGCTCACCAGCACGTCAAAGCGGGCCTCCATGAATCCGAGGATCAGGTCCTCCATCTCGTGGCCGTTCATCTGGCCGTGGCCGGTGGCGATGCGCGCGTCGGGCACCAAGCGCTGCAGGAGTCCCGCGACTTCGCTCAGGTTTTGGATGCGGTTGTTGATGACGTACACCTGGCCGCCGCGGCTGAGTTCGTAGGCGATGGCGTCGCGCAGGCGCTCTTCGTTGAACCCAATCAGGTAGGTGTCGACGGGCTGGCGGTTGGGGGGCGGAGTCGTCATCACGCTCAGGTCCCGCGCCGACATCAGCGAGAACTGCAGGGTGCGCGGAATCGGCGTCGCCGACAAAGTCAAGGTGTCGATGTTGGCCTTGAGGTTTTTGAGCATGTCCTTGGCGTTGACGCCGAACTTCTGTTCTTCGTCGACGATCATCAGGCCAAGGTCTTTGAACTTCAAGTCTTTGCCAAGGATTCGGTGGGTGCCAATTAGGACGTCGATTCGGCCGTTCTCGAGGTCTGCCAGGACTGCTTTGGCCTCTTTGGCGCTGCGCGACCGGTTGAGGTAGTCGACGCGGGCGGGCAAGCCTTTTAAGCGCTTGGTAAACGTTTGGTAATGCTGGAAGGCCAGGAGGGTGGTCGGAACCAGCACGGCCACCTGCTTGCTGTCGGCCACTGCCTTGAAGGCGGCGCGCACGGCGATTTCGGTTTTTCCGAAGCCCACGTCGCCGCAGATCAGGCGGTCCATGGGAATCACCGATTCCATGTCGGCCTTGACGTCGGCGGTGGCCTTCATTTGGTCCGGCGTGTCTTCGTAGGCAAACGAGGCTTCGAGCTCGTGCTGCAGGTAGCTGTCGGGGCTGTAGGCAAAGCCTTTGGCCTCGCGGCGCTTCGCATAGAGCTTGATGAGGTCAAAGGCCACCTCTTTGACGCGGCGCTTGGTTTTGTTTTTGGCGTTTTGCCACGCCGGCGAGCCCAGCTTGCTCAGCGAGGGTTCGGTGCCTTCTTTGGTGGCGTAGGGCGCGATTTTGTGCAGGCTGTGGATGCTCACGTAAAGCACGTCGCTGTCGCGGTACACGAGCTTAATGGCCTCCTGCTTGACGCCGCCCACGTCGATTTTTTGAAGTCCGCCAAACTTGCCAATTCCGTGGTCGATGTGGGCCACAAAGTCGCCGACCTGCAGGGAATTCAGCTCCTTGAGGGTGAGGGCCTGGGCCTGCTCGTGCTGGTCCCGAATGGTGAAGCGCTGGTAGCGTTCAAAGAGGTCGTGGTCGACGTAGGCGACCAGACCGGCGGCGGGGTCCTCCCAGCCGCGGTGCAGCGCCCCGTCAATCCAGTTTATTTCGAGGTCCTCGTTCAGGTCCTGCAAAATCGCCTGAAGGCGGTCGCGCTGGCTGCTTTGTCCGCACATAATCCACAGCGCTCGGTTGCCTTGGCGGTGGCCGTCTAGGGTTTGGGCCAGCAGGTCAAATTTCTTGGCAAACGCGGGCTGAGCGAGGGTGCCCCACGAGGCGGAATCGCTCGGCGCCCCGTCCACGGCGAGGCCCCGCCCTGCGAGCTCGCGTTCCCATTCGGCGCCGCGCAGGTAGAGTTCGTGCGGCTCCAGCCGGCGCACCACGCTGTGCAGTCCGACAAAGGCTTCTTCGGCGAGGCGGTAGATTCGGTCGAGCTTCTCGAGGGCTACCTCGGGGCGTTCCACCCACAGCAGCGCTTGGGGTCCTGCGTAAGCGCTGAGCGACTCGCGGCGTTCGGCGCTGGTCTTGTCTTCGACGTTGGGAACCAGCGTCATGCGTTCCACCCGCTCCAGCGTGAGCTGGTCGACGACGTCAAACGTGCGAATGCTCTCTACTTCAGAACCAAAAAACTCCAAGCGGTGCGGTTCCGGGTGGGCGAACGAGAACACGTCGACGATTCCGCCCCGAACCGAGAACTGGCCGGGCTTTTCGACAAAGTCCACGCGCTCAAAGTGCAGTTCAAAGAGGTACTCGTTCAAAAAACCCACGTCGAGGCGGGCGCCCACGGCAACCTCCATGCTCCGGGCGTCGAGTTGCCCGCGCGTGATGACTTTTTCGGCCAGGGCCTCGGGGTAGGTGACCACGAGCACGGGCTTTGGACCGCGCAGCCGGTCGAGAACCTCAGCCCGCAACCCGATGTTGGCGTTGTCGGTTTGGTCTCGGTCGGCATAGGGTCGGCGGTAGGAGTCCGGAAAAAACAGCACCGACCCCGCAGGAAGGAGTTTCTCGAGGTCGTTAAAAAAGTAGGCGGCCTCTTCTTTGTCGCTGCGCACCACCACGGCCGACCGACCGAGCTCGGTTAGGGCCAGCGCCGCTACCACCGAGGGCAGCGATCCCGACGCCCCCGAAAGGGCCGCTCGCTGGCCCGTTGCGGCCGCGCTTCAGCCGCGAAGAAATCCCTCGGCTTCGAGGACCATCGCGGTGGAGCCGGCAAAGTACGGCACGCGCTGGTGAAGTTCCTCGGGCTTCAGGTCCAAAATGCGCTGAAATCCGTCGGTGGCCCGTCCGCCCGCTTGCTCGGCGATGAACGCCAAGGGATTGCACTCGTACAGCAGGCGCAGCTTGCCCTTCGGACTCTTGGTTCCGGTGGGGTAGATGTAGATTCCGCCCTTGAGCATGTTGCGGTGAAAGTCGCTCACCAGCGAGCCGATGTAGCGCGACGTGTAGGGACGGTCGGTGGCCGGATCCAGCTCCTGGCAGTACTTGATGTAGCGCTTGACGCCGTCGGGAAAGTGCACGTAGTTCCCCTCGTTAATCGAATAAATCACGCCGCGTTCGGGCATGCGGATGTTCTCGTGGCTGAGCAAAAAGGTTCCGAGCGAAGGGTCGAGCGTAAAGCCGTGCACGCCGTGGCCGGTCGTGTAGACCAGGATCGTCGACGAACCGTAGATGACGTAGCCCGCGGCCACCTGGGCGCTGCCCGGCTGCAGAAAGTCCTCGAGCTGCACGGGGGTTCCGACCGGCGTGACCCGGCGGTAAATGCTGAAAATGGTACCGATCGACACGTTGACGTCGACGTTGCTCGAGCCGTCCAGCGGATCCATGGCCACGACGTACTTGGCGTTGGCGTGAATCGGGTCGGTAAAGGCGATGAAGTCTTCGAGCTCTTCAGAGGCTACACCGGCGACCTCGCCGCGCTGCCGCAGGGCCTTGATGAACACGTCGTTGGCGTACACGTCGAGCTTCATTTGCCGTTCGCCCTGCACGTTGTCGGCGTCGGTGGCGCCTAAGATGTCGGCGATTCCGGCTCGGTTGATTTCGCGGTTGACGACTTTGGCGGCCAAGCGAATGGCCGAAAGAAGGGCGGTCAGCTCCCCTTTGGCGTAGGGAAACATTTCTTGGTTCTCAACCAAGTACTCGCCCAGCGTAATAGCGCGTGCTGCACTCATTTCGTGGTTATCAAGGGTTGCGGTAAAGATAGCGGAATCGCTGTACTTTCGCCCCGTGGAGGCCCATTCCGTGGAAATTATGATTCGCAAAGCCGCCGCGGCCGACGTGCCGGCGGTACTCGGCCTAGTTCGCGTGCTGGCGGACTACGAACGCGCCCCTCAGGAGGTCACCCTCACCGAAGCCCACATGCGCGCCGACCTCGAAGCCGGCCATTTTGAGGCCTGGCTGGCCTGGAACCCCCAGGGAGAGGCCGTCGGACTGGTGCTCTGCCACCGCCGCTACTCGACCTGGAAGGGCCTGACCGCCCACCTCGAAGACCTGGTGGTGCTCGAGTCCTTCCGAGGCCAGGGTCTGGGACGCCGCCTGCTCGAAGTGGCCGTGGCCTGGGCGCAATCCATTGGGGCCCAGCGCCTCCATTGGGAGGTCCTCGACTGGAACCAGCCCGCGATCGACTTTTATGAGGGCTTGGGGGCCGACCTCAACCGCGACTGGATTCCCTGCCGCTTGGCCGGGGACGCGCTCGCCCAATTCACCTTTCGCTACCCCCGTTTGCTTTGAGTACCTGGTCCATTTTCAAGTTTGGCGGAGCCTCAGTCAAGGATCCCGAAGCCCTGCGCAACGCCGTTCGCCTGGTTCGCGAGTACGGAACCCATCCGCTGCTCGTCGTGGTTTCGGCCATGGGCAAAACCACCAACGCCCTCGAGCGCTACATTCAAGCCCGCGAGCTGGGCGATGCCGCCGCCGCCCGTGCTGAGCTCGACGGAATCCGCGCCTTTCACGACGAGATGGCCCGCGACCTCGGGCTGCTCGACGCCGCCCTGCAGGGGCAGCTGGACGCCCTCTGGGCCGCCGCGGAGCGGGTCGACTCTGCCCAGGCCTACAACCCGCGCTACGACGCGGTCGTTTCGCTGGGTGAACTGGCTTCGTCGCGCATCCTCGCCGCGGCGCTGAAGGCCGACGGCCAAGACGCGGACTGGCTGGACGCCCGCGAGGTCTTGGCGACCGACGCGGTCTACCGCCGGGCCACGGTCGATTGGGCGCATACCGCGGAACGCACCGCGCGGGCCCTCGCTCAGCCTTCTGGAGTTACCGTGACCCAGGGCTTCATTGGCGCGGCCCCCGACGGCAGCACCACCACCTTGGGCCGAGAGGGCTCCGACTACAGCGCGGCCATCTTTGCCCACGTTCTGAACGCAAGCAGTTTGAGCATTTGGAAGGACGTTCCGGGTATGCTCAGCGGCGACCCCAAGGTGTTTCCGTCGGTGGTCCGCCTCGAGCAAGTGCCCTACCGCGAGGCCATCGAACTGGCGTTTTATGGGGCGAGCATCATCCACCCCAAAACCATTCAGCCGCTCGAACAGGGCGGAACCACCCTGCGCATTCGCTCCTTCGTCGACCCCAAAGCGCCCGGAACCGAAGTGGGCCCCTTTGCCGCCCTGAAGCCTGAAGTTCCGTGCTGGATTCGCCACGAAAACCAGGTGCTCATTGAGGTTTCGAGCCGCGACCTGAGCTTTTTGTCTGAGGGCCACCTCAGCGAAGTCTACCGCATTTTTGCCGAAGAGGGCCTTTTGGTGCGCGCCGCCCAGCACACCGCGCTCTCCACCCGCTTTGCGGTGAACGACGACCGCGTGGCGGTTCCGCGCGCGCTCGACCGGCTCAACGGGCCCTACCGGGCCAGCGCCGAGTACGGCTTAAGGCTGACCACCGTTCGCCGCCCCGACGCCGACTCCTTGGCGATGCTGCTCGCGGGAGGCCCGCTGCGCATGGTGTTACGAAATCATGAAGTCGCCCAGGTGCTGACGGCACCGAACTAACTTTGCCGCATGACGACCAAGCCGCTGATTTCCCTTGACGAAGTTCGCGGCTTCTTGGGCTGGCCCCGGGCCGCGAAGCCCTTGGTTTGGCTCCTCTTTGCGCTTTTGGGCTGGCACCGCCTCAACCGGGTCTACGCCCGCTTTGCCGACCGCCAGGGGCCCGAATTTGCCCGGGCCTTGCTCGCTTCGCGCGGCGTCAAGCTTCGCTACTTTCCCAGCGACCTGGACCGCATTCCCCGGTCGGGCGGGGTCGTTTTTGCCGCGAACCACCCCCTCGGAGCGATGGACGGCCTCGCCCTGCTGCACACCATCGCCGCGGTACGCCCCGACGTGCGGCTGGTGGGCAACGCGCTGCTCGAGCGCATCGAGCCCTTGAGGCCCTACCTGATTGGCGTGGTTCCGTTTGAAGGCGCCCACCGCAACCCGGTGGCTTCGGGGCGCGGACTCCTCGAGGCCAAGCGGTGGGTCGAAGAGGGCGGTGCCCTGGTCGTCTTTCCGGCCGGCGAAGTTTCCTCGTGGTCGCCCGGGCGCTGGGGCGTGCACGACCGCCCGTGGCCCCGTGCCAGCCAGCGCTTCCTGCACGAGGTCGGAGCGCCGGTGATGCCCGTCGACGTTCGGGCTTCCCTCTCCTGGTACTTCTACGTCCTCGGACTCTTCGGTCCCTGGCTTCGCACCCTGCTGCTGCCGGTCGAGGCCGTGCGGCCTCGTTGGTTCTTCAGCATCGACCTGCGCTGGGGTAAACCCCTGAATCCCGAGGCTGGGCAGTCTGCCGAGGCCTTCGCCGACCTGATTCGCCAACGCCGCCGCCAGCTGCGCACCGTGAAGCCCCGAAAGGCCCGCCGCTGGAAGTTCAAACTCTTCGCGCTGCGCCGCTTGGAGCCGATTGCGCCCGAGGGGTCCGCGCCGCAGCTGGCGGCCGAACTCGCGGCCCTACCGGCCGAGGCCCTGCTCACCCGCCACCGGGATTTGTCGGTGTACCTCGCCAAAGGCCGCGCCATTCCCGCGGTCGTTCAGGAACTGGGTCGCCTTCGCGAAATCACCTTTCGCGGCGTAGGAGAGGGCAGCGGCAAGGGGCGGGACCTCGACCGCTTTGACCCTGAGTACCACCACCTCGTGCTTTGGAACGAGTCAGAACAGGCCATTTGGGGCGCCTACCGCTTGGGATTGGGGTTTGAGCTCTACCCTCAGGGCGGAATGCGCAGCTTCTACCTCAGCGGCTTTTTCAGAGTCCGGCGCGAAGCCCACCGCTTTTTTGCGCAGTCCCTCGAAATGGGGCGTGCCTTTGTAGTCCCGGCGGCCCAGCTCAAGCCCATGCCGCTTTACCTGCTTTGGAAGGGAATCGTGCACGTCCTGCTGCGCCATCCGGGCCAGCTGCGCTACGTGGTGGGATCGGTTTCGGTGTCCAACAGCTACTCGCGCCACAGCCAGGCCGTCATGCTTGGCTTTTTGCAGCAGCACTTCAGAGACGCCCACTGGGCCCGCTACATTCTTCCCCGCAAGCGGTTCAGGCTGCGGCTCCGCGCCCGCGACCGCGAACTCATCGCGCACAGCGAACCTGCCGACATGCAGCGCTTTGACCGCTTAATCGCCGACATTGAGCCGCACAACCTGCGTTTTCCGGTGCTGATCAAAAAGTACGTGGGCCAAAACGCCAAGGTGATTGCGTTCAACCGCGATCCGGAATTCAACACCGTCGACGCCCTGATGTACATGGACGTCAGCGAACTGCCGCAGGAAACGCTGCGGCCGGTGCTCGAAGAGCTCGAGGCGGCTCAGTCCCAGGTGTAGATCGAGTACAGCATTCCGAGGCGGAGCTGCAGCAAGACGTCTCCGCCTTCTTGGTCGGGGCGCGTGAAGCCTTCGAGGCGGTCGCCCGGTACGCTTTGCAAAATTCCCTCGACGAACCACGACCAGTGTTCGCTGACGCGGTGCGTGACGCCGATTCCGCCGCCCAACGCGGGGCTGATGTTGGTGCCTTCGTGAAACTCCGTGTCGCCCGGGTAGGGAACGTTGGTGGCAAACTTCGACTGGCTGAGCACGCTCGAAACCTGCGCAAACCAGTAGGGCGAGGTCGGATTGCGCTTCCAGTAGCGGCCGTAGGGTACCGCAAAATTGGTTACGCGCAGGCTGGGCTGCAGATAAGTCGACCGCACGTCGATGCCGGTAAAGCCGTTAACCCCTTCGGTGGACTGGGCATAAATGCTGCCGTAGGCCAATCCCGCACTGACGTCCCAGCGCGAATTCAGCTGAAAGCCGAGGCTGAGGGCGCCGTGTCCGCGGGCTTCGCTGGCCGCTGAGGCAAACGACCCCCCGTTGAAGTCACCGGCGTAGCTGGAGCTGCCGAATCCGCCGCGGATGCTCACGGCTTGAAACGAACGTTGGGCGAATGCGGCGGCGCTGAGCGACAGGGCCAAAACGAAGTAGGTAGTGCGCATGAGGGCGAAGATAATCATTGCGGCGGCAGCTCCGCGCCTCCCCGCGCGCTTCTGCCGCAGGCATAAAAAAACCGGCCCTTGCGGGCCGGCCTCTAGGATCGGGCACGCGAAATGCCCTTACTTCACTGCCAAAAACTTGGTCGTAACCTGGCCGTTGGCGCCATACAAAATCAGGTACTGCTGGCTTTGGTCGGCGGCGGTGGTCATCCACAACCCGACCTTCTTGCCGTGCACGTACTGGCCTTGAACCACGGCCACGCCGTCTTCGGTGTACAGCACATACGAACCGTGGCGTTGGCCGTCGCGGTAGTACCCGCGCTCCTTAATCTGCCCGTTCGAATAATACTTTGTGATCTCCGTGCGGTCGCCAAAATCGGCGACGGTTACGCGTTCATTCGCGGTTGCGGTGGGTTCGGGGCGCAGGTCCTGAGCTTGAGCGATCAAGCCGGATGTCAACAGCGCCACTAAAAGAAAGTTGGTTTTCATGGCGTCCGTATGTTAAGTTAACGTTATTCAAAGTTAACAAAAAATTAACATTACGCAACCTCTGCCACGCGACGAACTAAAATTTGGGCCATTCGGGCAAAAGCCTGCTCGCTCCAGCCGGCTATGTGGGGCGTAATCAGCACGTTAGGCTGCTCCAAAAGTTCGCTCCAAAACGGCGAAGCCTCGTTCAAACCCTCGAGATTGGGCTTCTCGAGGTCGACGACGTCGAGCCCAAGGCCGCGAATGAGGCCGTCCTGGAGCGCGCGCCACGCATCTTCGAGCGGCAAAATGTTGCCGCGGCTCGTGTTGATCACCCAAGGCTGGCGGGCGCAGCCCTGCCAGAAGGCGTAGTTGGCGTATCCCTTGGTCTCGGGCGAAAGGGGCAGGTGGAAGCTGATCACGTCGCATTCCGCCTGAATGCGGGCGAGGGTGGATTCGCCCTCAAAACCGCGGCGGTAGGCGTCGTGGGCCAGAACGCGCAGCCCAAGGCCGCGGAGCAGCGCCGCGAAGGCGGGCCCGGTGTGGCCGTATCCGACGATGCCGACGGTGGCTCCGGCGAGTTCCCAGCCGGTGTTGCCGGCGCGGTTCCATTGGCCGGCGGCGACCTCGCGGGCCGACCAGGCCACGCGCTTGGTGAGGCCGAGCAGGAGGCCGAGGGCGTGCTCGGCGACGGCGGGGGCGTTGCCCTCGGGGGCTGACAGGCAGGCGATTCCGCGGGCCGCGGCGGCGGCGCAGTCGATGTGCTCCATGCCGCTGCCGAAGCGGGCAATCCACTTGAGCTGGGGGGCGCGGTCCAGAAGGGCGGCGTCGACGGCGAAGCGTCCGCGCAGCACCAGGCCGGTGGCCGACTGCAGGGGCAAGTCGGGCAAGGCTAGGGCGTAGCAGCGGTCCAGCGCGTAGCCCAGGGCCTCAAGGCCGTCTTCAAGAATAGGGTGGGTGGTGTCGACGAGCAGGGCCCTCATCCGAGCAGCGCGTTGGCGATGGCAAAGTAGATGCTCAGCCCCAAGATGTCGTTGGTCGTCGTGATGAACGGGCCGGTGGCCAAGGCGGGGTCGACGCCGTAGTGGTTCAGGGCCCAGGGCACGGCGGTTCCGAAAAGCGAAGCAAAAATGATGACGCTGAGCAGCGAAACTCCGACCGCGACCGCAAAGAGCAGCCCGTGGCCCGCGGCCCACGAGTAGGCCAGGATGGCGAGGGCGCAGAGAAGTCCGTTCAAAAGGCCCACGCCCAGCTCGCGCGTCAGCCGCGACCAAAGGGTTCCAGGCATGTTGGAGTTGGCGAGGCCCTGCACGACGATGGCCGAGGACTGTACGCCGACGTTGCCGCCCATGGCTCCGATGAGGGGCATGAAGAAGGCCAGTTGGGGCAGGAGCGAGAGTTCGCCTTCGTTGCGGCCGACGACGGTGGAGGTCAAGATTCCGCCCACGAGGCCCACCATAAGCCAAGGCAAGCGCGCCCGGGTCATTTCAAAGAGGCCGTCGGTGGCCTCGACTTCGTCAGACAGACCCGACAGTAGCTGGTAGTTGCTGTCGGCCTCTTCCTGAATCACGTCGACCACGTCGTCGATGGTGATGCGGCCCAGCAGGCGGCCCATGTCGTCGACCACGGGCACCACAAACAGGTCGTACTTTTTCATGATGCGGGCGACTTCGACCTCGTCAGTGGTCGAGGTCACCGAGCGCACGCTGCGGTCGTACACTTCGGCGATGGGCGTGCGGGCTCCGGTGGTGAGGAGCTTTTTGAGCGACAGCGAGCCCAGCAGGATGTCGCGGTCGTCGACCACGTAGACGGCGTGCACGACCTCGACTTCTTCGGCCTGGCGGCGCATTTCGCGCACGCAGCGGCTAACCGTCCAGTTTTCGTTCACCTGCACGAGTTCGGTGGCCATCAGGGCGCCGGCCGTGCCCTCGGCGTGGGTCAAGAGGTCGGCCAGGTCTTTGGCGTACTCGACGTCTTCGATGTTTTGAAGGACCTCGCGCTTTTTCTCCTCAGACAGGTCGGCCATCAGGTCGGCGGCGTCGTCAGAGTCGATGTTTTCTAAGACGACCTCGGCGATTTCTTTGCCGGTGAAGTTTTCGAGGATTTCCGACTGCAGTTCGTCGTCGAAGTAGACCAAGATGTCGGTCCAGCGTTCCGCCGGGAGCAGCTGCAGCATCGCGAGCACCTCGGGCAGCTCGAGCTCTTGGGCGATTTCAGCGACGTCGGCCGAGTGCAGGCCTTCGAGCAGGTCGACGACGGCGGAATCCTGCCGCTCCGCCAGCAGGCGGCGCAGCTCAGCGCGCAGGTCGTGGGTCGTCGTCGGAGTCATGGCGCAAGGCGTGAGCCAGCGCGATGAATTGGTCGACGCGGAGCTGTTCGGCCCGCAGCGAGGCCACCGATTCCAGCGCGCTTGGCGCGCTAAAGGTAAGGCTTTTCAGCGCGTTGCGCAGGGTTTTGCGCCGCTGACCAAAGGCGGTCTTGACGACCAGCGCGAGGTCGCGGTAGGCTACCGCGGGCGGTTCGGGCAGCCGTTCGAGGCGGATTACCGCCGACTTGACCTTGGGCGGCGGATCAAAGGCCCCCTCGTTCAGCGTGAACAGGTAGTCGCAGCGGTAGTAGGCTTGGGCGAGCACGCTGGTGATTCCGTACTCCTTGCTGCCCGGTCCGCTGCAGATGCGCACGGCCACTTCGCGCTGAAACATGCCGACCATTTCGGGAATGCGGTCGCGGCGGTCGAGCATCCAGAATAAAATCTGGGTCGAAATGTTGTAGGGGAAATTCCCAACCAAGGCAAAGGGCGCCTCGGCCAGCTCGGCCGGCTCCTGCCAGCGCAGCAGGTCGGCGTGGTGCAGGCGGGCGCTGAGTTGCGGAAACTTGCTCTGCAGCACCGGAATGCTCTCGCGGTCCAGTTCCACCGCGTGCAGGGTCAGCGGGCGCTGCAGCAGGTACTGGGTCAGCACGCCGGTTCCCGGCCCCACCTCGAGGGCTTGACGGCACTCCGCGAGCGTCAGGGCTTCGGCGGTGCGCTGGGCGGCGCTCAAATCCCTGAGGAAGTGCTGGCCCAGCTGTTTTTTAGCTCGGATTTCGGCCATTACGCGGTCGGAGTTAAGAGCCCGGCGCGGCGCAGCAGCGCCTCGGGCTGGGGACGGCGCCCGCGGAACGCGACGTACAAGTCCATGGGGTCGACGGTACCTCCGGCCTCGAGCAGGGCGCGGAAGCGCGGCGCGGCCTGGTCCGGAGCCTCGCGAAAGAACCCGTAGGCGTCGGCGTCGAGCACCTCGGCCCACTTGTAGCTGTAGTAGCCGGCGCTGTAGCCGCCGGCAAAAATGTGGCTGAAGCTCGGCGAAATGTAGCTGCTGTCCACGGCCGGCCACAGGTCCACCGAGGCGAAGGCCTCGCGCTCGAGCTGTTCCAGGTCGGTCGGAGCGGTGCGCGCCCCGTGCCACGCCATGTCCAGCAGTCCGAACCCAAGCTGGCGCAGCGTCGCCAAGCCCTCCAAAAAGGTCTGGCTTTGGGCCAATCGCGCGACCAGCTCGGCGGGCATGGCCTCGCCGGTGGCGTAGTGCTTGGCCCACTGGGCGAGCTCGGCGGGCTCGTAGCACCAGTTTTCCATGATTTGCGACGGAAGCTCCACAAAGTCCCAGCGCACCGACGTGCCGGTGAGGCTGGCGTAGGATCCGCGCCCCAGCATGCCGTGCAGCCCGTGCCCGAACTCGTGAAACAGCGTCAGCACTTCGTTAAAGGTCAGCAGGGCAGGGGCCTCGGCGGTCGGCTTGCTGAAGTTGCCCACGAGGCTCACTACGGGGCGCACTTCGCGTCCGCGCGCGTCGGCAAAGGCCGAGCGGTAGCTGGTCATCCAGGCTCCGGCGCGCTTGCCCTTGCGGGGGTGCCAGTCGGTCGTCAGGTGGGCGATGAATTGCCCGGCGGAATCCCACACTTCCCACGCTTGGGCGTCGGGGTGGTAGGTCGGGTTGTGGGGCGCGGGCTTTACCTCGAGTCCGTACAGCCGGCGCGCCACGTCAAAGGCCCAGGCCTCGACCTTGGGCAGCGCGAAGTAGGGCTTGGTCACCGCGTCGTCAAAGTCGAGCACCGCCAACTTGTAGCGCTCGGTAGTGAAGGCGACGTCCCAGCGCTGCAGGTCGTGAAGGCCCAGTTCGCGGGCGGCAAAGGCGCGGAGTTCAGCGGCCTCGCGCTCGGCAGCCGGACGGGCCTTGGCCCTCAGGTCGGCCAAGAACGCGTGGACCGTCTCGGGCGTGGACGCCATGCGTTCGGCCAGCACATAATCGGCGTGGCTCGCAAATCCGAGCAGCTGCGCCCGTTCCAGGCGCTTAGCCGCGAGGTTCAGCACCCGAAGCCGGTTGTCGCGTTCGTCGCCGCGGGCGCCGCGTTGGGCGTAGGCGCGCCACAGCTGCTCGCGCAGGCCGCGGTCTTCGGCATAGGTCATGAAGGCCAGGTAGTTGGGCGCGTCGAGCGTCGCGGCGTACCCGCCGTCCAGGCCGTGCTGCTTGGCGGCTTCGGCGGCCTGTTCGAGGGCCCAGTCGGGCAGTCCGGCGGGCGCGTCGGCCAGCGGCAGGTGCCAGGTTTCGGTGTCTTTGAGCAGGTGGTCGCTGAAGGTCAGCGCTTCGGTACCCAGTTCCTGGTCGAGCGCGAGCAGCTTGGCCTTGGCGGCGGAATCCAACCGCGCGCCGTGCCGTTCAAACGCCTTAAGCGTTTTTTCGTGCAGCATGCGGTCTTCGACCGAGGCGTCGCTCGGGAGCACTACCGCCGACACGCGCGCAAAAAGCGCTTCATTGGTGAGCGTGGCGTTGCTCAGCGCAGCCAGCTTGGGCTGCACGTCGCGGGCCAGTTCCTGGAGCTCGGGCGTCGACGCCGCGCTCAGGGCGTTGAAGAGCAGCGTGGTTTCGGCGTCGAGGTCGTAGGTCATGCGCTCGAGCGCTACGGTTACTCCCGCAAAAGTCGGCGGACGATTGTCGGTGGCCAGACGGTCCAGCTCCCGGTAGGCGGCCTCGAGGGCCTCGTCGATGCGCCGACCGAGCTCGGAGGCCTCGGGGGCCGCCGTTTCGAGGGCCGAAACGTAGCCAGCCAGGTAGGCATAAGGCGGAGTGAGTTCTCCGTCGGCGCATTCGGTGGCGGCGGCCAGAATTCCCTTGGGGTCGCCGGCCAGCCACTCGGGCCAGATTTGGTCGATGAACGCGCGGCCAAAGCCCTCGGTGGCGTCGGCGGGCACCTGGCTGGGCAGGTTGTCGACGGCGAGCACGCCGAGGCTTCCGGGCGTTCCGAGGGCAACCTCGCGGCCGGTGGCCGGATCCCATCCATAAAACGGGTCGTCGCCCTTGCTCGCCCTGAGGGTGCAGGGCACCGGACCGGCGATGTCGCACGAAATGTCGCCCACAAACTCGAGGCGGTTGCCGGGCTTCAGCACGTCGGCGGCGGTAAAAAAGGAGGGTCCGCCCTCGGCGTAAAAATGGCAGGGAAGGTAGACCGTTGCCACCGCCAAGTAGGGCGCCAAGGTCGAGGTGTAGCGGCCGGGTTCGGCGTGAAACTCGCGGCGGTCAAAGCCTCCGTCGGAGGTCCGCGCGGCGTACTCCTTAGCCTCGAGCACCGTGAAGCACGGGCCCGGAGCTTCGGCCAAGAAGTCGGCGGGGGCGACCTCGGCAAACCCGCCGGCGCGCAGCATTTCGGCGGCGCCGCGACCGACCCGACCTGATCCGGTCAGCACTACTCGGGCGTCTGAGGGCCAGGAGTGCTGGGCGAGCTCGGCCTTCAGTGAGGCCACGCGGCCCAGCTGAAGCGCCGGGGTAAAGGTCCAGGATTGGCGCTGCAGGCCCCATCCGCGCAGGGCTTCGTACACGCCCACGAGGCCGGCGTACTCGCCAAAGCCGATCAGGCGCTGTTCGTCGCGGCGCAGCAGTTCCCAGTCGATCAGGCGCACCGGGGCGTCGAGGCAGGCGCGCAGCAGTCCGCGGTTGTAGGGTTGGCCTTTGTAGGTGTGGCTAAAGAAAAAATGCGTTCCGCCGGCGACCAGTTGGGCGGGCGGGACCTCCTTGACGCTTAAAATCAGCTCGGCGGCACTCAGGTCTTCGGTGAGCACGCAGCCTGCGGCGGCGTAGTCGGCGTCGGGAATCGCCCGCACGCTGCTGGGCTGCACCCAAATGCGCCAGTCGGGATGGCGGTCAAGCAGCTCGCGGCACTGCGCGGGGTTCAGCACGGCGCGCTGGTCTGAAGGTTTTTTGCCTTCGCGGAGTAAACCAAGAATTCGCATGCTTCAAAGGTAGCCCCGGGCGAAGCTCGCGGCAGGGGCCGCAGCGCGCAAAAAGGCTTAGAGCGACGAGGTGGCGGCCTCTTCGGGCGCGGCGACCTGGGACTCAGGGTCGGCGGCGGGCTCGAAGCGGAACGGGATTCCGCGGCGCGCGCCCACGAAGCGCCGTTCGTAGTAGGCTTGTCCGACCCAATTCTCGATCAGCACGCCGCTGTGGGTGGCCGAGTGCAGCATCAAAATCTTGCCGTCTTCGAGGCCTACGCAGAGGCCGACGTGGCCGATGCTGCCGCTTCCGCGCCCCTCAAAAAGCAAAAAATCGCCCACGCGAATGCTGTCGCGCTTCACCGGAAGGCCCCAGTTGGCGTAGGACGAACTGCTGGCGGGCATCGTGTAGCCGTAGGCGCGGAACAGGTGCTTTTGCAGCCCCGAGCAATCAAAACCGCCGGGGTTTTGCCCGCCGGCCCGGTAGCTGTGCCCCAAAACCTCCTCGTAGCGGTCGACGAGCGCCGTCCACGAAACGGTGTCGCGCGGCATTCCGTCGTTCCGCCCCCAGGCTAGGGAGGGAAGGGCTGCGCACGCGATCAGGATCCAGAGGTTTTTCATAAGGGGTGGTGAATTTAGCACCGGGCCCCTTTTCACGCAAAGCATGTGCCGTAAATTCGCCGGACTATGAAAAAAGTGCTTTTGACCCTCGCCGTGGCTTCGGCCGCATTGGGCGCGGCAGCCCAAGATTTGTTCCGCGTCGGTACCAAGACGGTAACGCGCCCCGAATTCAATTACGTGTACGGCAAAAACAAAGAAGTAGGGGCCAACATCGACCCCAAAACCGAGGCCGAGTACCTGCAGCTGTACGTTCAGTTCAAGCGCAAGGTCGCCTTCGCCGAATCGCTGGGGCGCGACACGATGCCTTCGTTTAAAGCGGAGTACGACGGCTACTACAAGCAGCTGCTGAAGCCCTACTTGACCGACAAGAGCGTCGACGCGCGCTTGGTCGACGAGGCCTTCGAGCGCATGCAGTTCGACGTGCGCGCCAGCCACATTATGGTCGACTGCGCCGAAGACGCCAGCCCGAGCGACACGGCCAAGGCCTACAAACAGATCATGGCGATCAAGGAGCGCCTGAACCGAGGAGAGACTTTTGAGAACTTGGCGGCCCTGAGCACCGACACCTACTCGGCCTCGCGCGGAGGGGACCTCGGTTGGTTCACCGTGTTTGGCATGGTGTATCCGTTTGAAACGGCCGTGTATTCCGCTCCAGAGGGCCAAGTGGTCGGACCCGTCCGCACCCAGTTTGGCTACCACTTGATCAAGAAGACGGCCCAGCGCGCGGCCCGCAACACGATGACGGCCGCCCACATTTTAGTGCTCGACACCGAGTCAGACCCGAACCCAAACGCCGAGAAGCAGATTCGCGACGTGTACGCCAAGCTGCAAGCCGGCGAGCCCTTTGCCGCCGCGGCCCTGAAGTACAGCGAAGACCCCACGACCTCCAAGCAGGCCGGCCGTCTGGCGCCGTTTGGCATCAACCAAATGCTGCCCGAGTTCGAAGACGCCGCGTTCAGCTTGAGCGAAGACGGGGCCTACAGCCAGCCGGTGAAGACCAAGCTGGGGTGGCACATCGTGCAGCGCATCAACCGCACTCCGCTGCCGTCGCGCAGCGAGGCCGAGCGCCAACTGAGCCAAAAGATTCGCCGCGACGAGCGCTCCAACGCCTCAGAGCGCGCCTACCTCGAGCGCCTGAAGCGCGACTACCAGTTTGCGGCCGACGCGCGCAACTGGGAACGCCTGCAGTCCGCCCTTGAGAAGGGCAAAGGCGTGGACAAGGCCGCAAAGGCGACGCTGTTCACCTACCGCACGGCGGTGCACCCCAACGGCCGCGAGCTGCGCGGAACCGACGCCCTTGCCACGCTCCGCAAGCCCCTCGAGACCAAGGTCGATCGGGCCACTTCGGCCAAGCGCCTGAACGAATGGGTGAAGGGCATCGTGCTCGAGGAGGCCGAGCAGCTCCTTCCCATTGAAAACGCCGAGTTCCGCTACCTGGCCCAAGAGTACCGCGAGGGCATTCTCGTGTTTGAACTCACCCGCGAGTACGTGTGGGACAAGGCCGCGACCGACACGGTGGGCCTCAAAGCCTTTTATGAGGCCAATTTGGCTAATTACCAGTGGCCCGAGCGCCTTACCGGCAGCGTGCTGAGCAGCAGCAACCTTCCGGCCCTCAAGAAGGCTGCCGACCTCGGGCGCCAAAACGTGCCCATTTCAAAGATCGACAAGGTCATCAACGCCAAAGACGAGGTGGTCAACTTCACCGACGTCGAAAAGGTGGTGTTGGGCAGCGAGGGCAAAAACGCCCTTCAGCGCATGATGGCTCAGTTTACGGGCAAAGACCGCGTCAAGGGTCCGTTTGAATCGGGCGGAACCCACTACGTCCTCATCGCCTCCGAGCGCATTCCGGCGGGCCCCAAGGCCCTGAACGAGTGCCGCGGTCAGGTGATCGCCGACTACCAGAAGCACCTCGAAGCCTTGTGGCTGAAGGAGCTGGAGGCCCAGTTCCCGCTGCAAATGCTGGGCACGAACTAAGGCTCCGCCGTCGATTCCGCACTCAAGAGGCCCCGGTGGCCTCTTTTTTATTGCGCAATTGGGCCGTTAGCGGTAGATTTAGGCAAACCTTAACCTGCACATTTTATGCGCTTAACCCTACGCACCCTGGCCTTATGCGCCATGGTATTGGCCGCGGCTCCGCTCTCGGCTCAGTACTACTATTTGCCGAGCACGGCCAACGGAAACCCAGGCGGACTCAACGCCGACAGCGAGTACCCCGTGGGCGGCGGCTTGGCCACCAGCTGGACCGCGATTTCGACCGCTCCGGCGGCGACGCCCGCCTGGTCGACGACCCAAACGCTGCCGTTCAGCTTCAGCTTCAACGGCACCGCCGTCACGCAGTACAAAGTTTCGACTTCGGGCGTGCTGACCTTTGACGTCAACGCCACCACCGCGCCGGGCTACACCAAGTCGACGTTGCCTGACGCGAGCATTCCCAACAACTCGGTGTGCATTTGGGGCTTGGCTTCGGTCGGAACCAACGACCTCATCGTGAACAAGACCTTTGGTTCGGCGCCCAACCGCCAGCATTGGATCATGTTTTCTTCGTTTGGCCAAGTCGGCAGCACCTGCTGGACCTACTGGTCGATCGTGCTCGAGGAGTCGACCAACAAGATTTATGTCGTCGACCAGCGCAACTCGTGCACGGGTTCCACGCTGTCGATCGGCATTCAGGTCAACAGCACTACGGCTTATGCGGTAGCGGGTTCGCCCAACGTTGCGATTCAAGCGGGCACCGACGCCACGGCGGCTGACAACAAGTACTACGAGTTCATTCCGGGCGTGCAGCTGCAAAACAACTTCATCGGCAATTCGGTGGAGGTCGACGACTTCTTGGTGCTGGGCCAGGCTCCCTTCACGATCAAGGCCGAGTACCTCAACGGCGGCAGCAACGCCATCACCAGCGCGGGCCTGAACTACCGAGTCAATGGCGGAACGCCCGTTAGCGCCACCGTATCGACGCTCAACGTGGCCTCGGCGGCTACGGCCACGCTCACGCACCCCCAGGCCTGGACCCCCACGGCCGTAGGCACCTACACGCTCGACTTCTGGACCTCAAACCCCAACGGGCAGGCCGACAGCGACGCCAGCAACGACACCGTGACCAAGCAAATTGTCGTGGTGAACAGCATTGCGGTGCGCCGTCCGTTGATTGAGGTGTTCAGTTCGTCGACCTGCGCGCCCTGCGCTCCGGCCAACGCCACCTTCAAGACCCTGATGGACCAGCAGGCCGCCGGCGACTACAACTACCTGAAGTACCAGATGAGCTGGCCGGGAACGGGCGACCCCTACTACACGACCGAGGCCGGTGCCAAGCGCCAGCTTTACGGCGTGAATTCGGTGCCCAACGCCCAAATCGACGGCGGATGGAACGGCCACGCCGGCCAAATCACGCAGCCGATCTTGAGCCAGTTCAAGGCGGTGCCTTCGTTCATCAACCTCGCCGGCTACTACACCGTCGACGCCACGGCCCAAAAGGTCGACATGGTGATCAATACGACGCCCTTGGTGAGCACCTCAAAGGCCCTGTCGCTTCAGGTGGCTATCTACGAGAAGTCGACGAGCCAAAACGCCAAGTCCAACGGCGAGACCACGTTCTACCACGTTATGAAGAAAATGGTTCCGAGCGAAGCAGGTACGACCCTCACCAACCTCACCGACGGCGTGATGCAGACGGCGAATCTGTCGTACACCTTTAACGGCTCTTACACGCTTCCGGCGAACGCGACGGCTCCCGTGAACCATGCTTCGGCCCACACCGTCGAAGACTTCAGCGATCTGGGCGTCATGGTCTGGATTCAGGACATGGCGACTAAAGAGGTATACCAGTCTGTGGACTTGACTCAGAGCGGAATCGGTACCGGCGAGCAAGGCCTCGGTTCGGTTCGCGTGTTCCCTAACCCGACGAGCGATTTGGTTCGCGTGGATCTGAGTGGCGTGACGGGTGCCTGCACCTACCGCCTGGTCAACGCTCTGGGCCAAGTGGTTGCGGCGGGTACCGCTCAAGGCGGAGCCGAGCTCACCCTCAGCGTCGCTCAGTGGACCAGCGGTCTGTACTTTGTTCAGGTGGTGGCCGAAGGCCGCACCCAGACCTTGCCACTGCAGGTGCTGCGTTAAGTGCTTAACACGCATTAAAAAGGAACCGGCCCCTCGCGGGGCCGGTTTTTTTTAATTCCGTTTCGCGCACAGCATGTACCTTACCCACACAAAACATCCACTGGACCAAGACATCAGGCGATTGCACCTACATCGAATCAGTATTACTATTCATTGCAGTGCATTAGGCAGGGAATTTTGCGAAGGTGGCTCGTTTCGTGAGGAATATAAAAACAACAACAAGAGTGATTTGGATCGCTAAAGCAGTCGTTCAGAAGGGAATTTCTTTTTTACCCTTCAAAACGCACATCAATCAGTTTTTTCAGCGCCGCGGAACCGGTGCAATCTCGCTTGACGACCAGCACTTTGGTTGGAAGATTGGTCATGCCCAGGACCATTTGGCCCTTTGGCAAAAGCACTTCCCAAATCTAGATCGGTCTTCAGCCAATGTACTTGAGCTCGGCACGGGTTGGTATCCCATCGTGCCCGTGTACTTCTGGCTTCATGGGGTGAATTCCATGGATTCACTCGATTTGTATCCGTGGATTAGTGCGGAACATTGTCAAACGACAGCGAAAAAGTTTGTGGAATGGCATTCGTCAGGTCAACTTCAACCCTTCTTGGGTGGGGTTGATGCTGACCGTTGGTTGATGCTCGAACAGGCTGCAAAGACAACTAGGTCTCTTGAATCGTTCTTGTCCATGATTGGACTTCGAGCGCTGGTCGGAGACGCAACTTCTACGATTGCCGGTATGCACGAATCCTATGAGTTCATTTGCTCGAACAACACACTTGAGCACATACTTCAGGCTCCATTAGAGGCGATTTTGGAGCGTTTTCGAACGCTATTATCTTCGGGGGGGGGTGTTCCCATTTTATCGATTTAACGGATCATTTCAGCCATTTTGATCGAAGTATTACCGCCTACAACTTTCTGAAGTTCTCCCCGTATCAGTGGCGTTTGATCGATAACGACATTCAGCCCCAAAATCGACTTCGGTGGCCGCAGTACGTTGCGATGTTCACTCGGTTGGGATACCGTGTGGTGGAAGCAGAGGTTCGGCCTGGAAGTGTGGAGGAATCACAGGGTGCGGGTAGGGAAGGCGGAGCAGGAACCGGCAGCAGCACTGCCGCCGCCGCTGCTGCTACTGCTGCTGCTGAAACCGGCGAAGCAGTTGAGCATCCGTTTCCTGAGGCACATTCCTTGCGAGAAATGCTGCGGATGCACGAGGAACGCACAGGCAGCGCCAACAGCTGCCAGGCGCTCACAGGCGCTGCTGCTGAGCAGACAACAACCGCTGCCACCAAGCACCTCAGCAGCCAGTGCTTTG
>JBEGTJ010000004.1:0-50310 GCA_041179465.1 Bacteroidota bacterium
GATCCGGGTGACCCGCCATACCGCCGAGGCCAACATCGTTTGGCAGCGCGGAACCGCCGCCGAACGCCTCGTCGAACGCCCCGACTCGCTGGGCCTCTGGGACCCCGATACGGCCCAACTACCTACGCATTGGAACATGGCCCTGCGGCAACTTCAGCGGCAGCGCCGGCCCGATCGGGTGCTCTCCGACTATTTTGAGCTCGTAGGCATCTTCCCTGAGCACCTAAAGAACTGATTTTTTTGTATCTTTGCGCCCCCTTAAAGGAAATTTTCTAATGAAACAATACGAAACCGTTTTCATCCTAAATCCCGTCTTATCTGATGATCAGATAAGGGAAACGGTGGATAAATACACCAGCAGCATCAAAGCCGCCGGTGGTTCCATCATCAACGTAGAGCGTTGGGGCCTGCGCAAACTTGCGTACCCCATCGACAAGAAGAAGTCTGGATTCTACAACTTGGTAGAGTTCACGGCCCCTTCTACCCTGATCGCCACTCTGGAAGTGGATATGAAGCGCGACGAGCGCATTCTTCGCTTTTTGACGGTAGCCCTCGACCAGCACGGAGTTGAGTACGCGTCAAAGCGCCGTGAAAAGGTTAAAAACGCTTAAGCTATGAGCACGAATTTAGAACCCACCGGCAACAGCGAAATCCGCTACCTGCAGCCGATCGCCATTGATTCTTCGGTTTCGAAGAAGTACTGCCGATTCAAGAAGTACGGCATCAAGCACATTGACTACAAGGATCCCGACTACCTCCTTCGCTTCGTGAACGAGCAGGGCAAAATCCTTCCCCGTCGCCTCACGGGAACTTCGCTGAAGTACCAGCGCAAGCTCGCCCAAGCGATCAAGCGTGCCCGCCACCTCGCCCTCATGCCTTACGTAGCTGATAACCTTAAATAAGCGGACGCCATGGAAGTTATTCTCAAGCAAGACGTTGAAAACCTGGGTTTCAAGGACGACGTCGTATCAGTGAAAAACGGCTACGGCCGCAACTACCTGATTCCGCAAGGTTTCGCAATTCTCGCCACCGAGTCTGCGAAAAAAGTTCTGGCTGAAGACCTTCGCCAACGCGCCCACAAGGAAGCGAAGATGGTCGACGCCGCTACCAAGACTTCTGAAGCCCTGCGCCGCGTAGAGCTGAAGATCGAAGCCAAGGCAGGTGCGGGCGGCAAGCTCTTCGGAGCCGTCACCAACCAAGACGTCGCCGAAGAATTGGCGAAGTTGGGCCACCAGATCGACAAGAAGTACATCCAAATCGCCGGAGGCTCGATCAAAGTATCGGGCAAAAACAGCGCGAAAGTTCGCCTGCACCGCGACGTGGTGGTAGACTTCCACTTCGAAGTGGTACCGGTAGAAGCCTAATCGAATTCATCGATTGATGCGAAGCACCCCGCCTCAGCGCGGGGTGCTTTATTTTTATAGCCTTATGAACGACGTCCGTCCGAATTGGATCGCCTTAGCGGTGGGCGCTGCCTTCGCAGCCCTGCCCGCCCTCCCTGTCGCCCAAAAGCTGGGCGATACCTCCCATTGGCCCATGCACTTAGGTGCGGCCGTGCTGATACTGGGGCTCGGACTGCAGCAGCATATCACGGCGCGCGAAGACCGCAACGAACTGCCCAACCTCAGCGTTGCGGGCAGCTTTTGCCTGGCGCTCGTGGCGATGCTGGGGCTTGCCGTAGCACCCCTGTATGCGGCGAGCGAAGCCTACCTCGCCACGGGACGGTACCTGGGCTACGCGGCCGCCGCGCTGCTGGGCTGGCGCATGGGACCCCAAGGCATCCCGATGCTTGCTTGGGGGATTTTGGGCGCTTCGGGCGTGGAAGCTTGGTCCGCCCTGAGCGACGTGACCGAGCACCGAAGAGCCCTCAGCGACCCCTATTTGGCGCAAGGTCTGATGGGCCACAAGAACTTTACCTCGTCGGCCATGATGCTTGGGCTGCCCGCTGCATGGTACCTCTACCCTCGGCACCGCGGCGCGGGCCGCATGCTGGCGGTGGCGGTGGGACTCCTCACCGTGCTTGCGCTAGTCCTGCTTCGCACCCGCAGCATTTGGATCGGCGCCGGAATCTGGGCCGTCTGGATGCTTGCCACCAACCTCAAGTCGTGGAAGCCCTTGGCCGGCGGACTTGCTCTGGCTCTCCTCGTGGCCGGCGCGCTTTGGGCTCAGCCGCGCGTGCGCCAGGACCTTTTTGACCCCACCAACCTCCGCATTCGCCAGGTGTTTTGGGCGCATTCCCAAAGCATGTTTGCGCAAGAGCCCTGGACCGGGGTGGGCGCGGGGCAATGGCGCATACATTTTCCCGGCCTCGGACTTCGCGGCATGAATCCCTCGGTTGCCGAAGGGATTACCGCCGAAGTACGTCCGCACAACGACGCCTTGTGGTTGGCCGCCGAGCACGGAATCCCGGGCGTCGCCGCCTGGCTGTTGCTGTGGGGCGGACTCGTCTTGGCTTGGTGGAGCAGCCGAAAGGAGTCTTTTGGCCCCTTCGTGGGCGGCCTTGCCTTGCTCGTTTTTTGCTACAGCATGTTTGAGTTTCCGCTCGAGCGTGCGGCCGTATGGATTCCCTTTGCGCTCGCCACCGGCATGGCGTCGTCTTATGCCTCCCGCGTCGCTTTTCCCCGATGGCTGCCTACCCTACTGGTACTCAGTCTCGGCGGAGCCTACGCCTATACGGCCAACCAAGGGCTGTCGTCGGAACTCGAGCAGCAAGAACTGCTCGCCTTGAATGCCCGCCAAGACGCGGTGAACCTGCTGCCCCGGTCCATGGAAAGCTTGGATGCGTGGACCGAACTCGATCGGTTCGGCAACCCCTCTCCTTACTTTGCCGGAATGTCGTCGATGTTTCTCGAGGCCTCGCGCGGCCCCCTAAGCCCGCAAAGCTTTGCCGAAGCCGAATCGCACTTTAAGCACGCCCTCGAACTGCACCCCCACCATGTGGTAACCTGGTACCAGTTGGGCAACCTCTACCGCTACCGCGGCGACGCCCCTGCCGCCGAGCGGGCCTACCGAGAGCTATTGAAGCGGTCTCCGCGCCACCCTGGTGGGCAAATGCACCTCGCCCACGCTCTGCTCGCCCAAAACAAGCCTGCTGAAGCGGCGGGCGTGCTCTTTGCGGCGTTCGGCGACGACGCCTACTACCAGCAACCCGACTACCGAAACGCGGCCGTGCAAGCGCTGAGGCAGTGCCCCGCGCAGGTGGCCCACCGCGACGTCAACGCCCTGCTCCCCCAGCGCGACGCGCTCGACGACGGGGCGCTTTTTGCCGCCTTCCTTGCGGCGAAGCAAGCCTACCTAAAGTGAGGGTTTAGCCCAAAACCAAGCGCACGGGGCAATGGTCGCTCCCGTGCACCTCAGTGTGGATCTCGGTCGCGGCTACGGAATCCATGAGCCGGCGCGAAACAACGTGGTAGTCCAAGCGCCAACCGATGTTCTTTGCTCGGGCTCCCGACCGCATGCTCCACCATGAGTACTTGGCGACTCCGGGGTTTTGCTCCCTCCACGAATCCGCAAATCCCGCGTCGAGCAAGTGCTGGAACCCGTCAATTTCACTTTGGGTGTAGCCGGGAGTCTTGTTGTAGTTCGACTGCGGATTGCTCAGATCAATCGGGCGGTGCGCGACGTTCAAGTCGCCGCAGAGCACCACGGGCTTGCGGGCGTCCAATCCCTGGAGGTGGGCCGTGAGGTCGCGGTCCCAACGGGCCCGCTGCGGAATCCGCGACAAATCGCCCTTGGAATTGGGCACGTACGTGGTCACTACGAAGCAATCATTGAATTCCGCGGTAATGACGCGGCCTTCGCCCTCGTGCTCGGCGACGCCCATTCCATACGCGACGGCCAAGGGCTCAACCTTGCTAATCAGCGCCGTCCCCGAGTAACCTTTTTTCTCGGCTTCGTGGGCCACGACGTGGTAGCCCAGACCGTTCAGCACCTCTTTGGCCTGATCCACCGTGCACTTAATTTCTTGAAAACCCATGACATCTGGGTTTAGGCCCCGAACGATGTCGTGCAGGCCTTTGCCGGCTACGGCGCGCAGGCCGTTGACGTTCCACGAAATAATGTTCATGTCCCGAAGGTACATTACCTTGAGCGCATGCATCGGGGGATTCTTTGGGTTTTGATTGCCTTGCTTTGGACGTCGTGCTCGGTCCGCCGCAGCGACCGCTATGCATTGGCCCAAAACCCTCAGGTGGAGCAAAAGACGACCTTAGTCCGGCGCCCGCGTTCCGCGGCCTTTCAGCAGTCGTTTCAGGGCATCACCAACGGGGTTGGGATGGACCCGCACGGAAACCTTCTTCGCCACGTCCTCACCGCATCGGGGCAAGCCTACCCTTCGCGCCGGGAAGGAAGCCAGTTAATCCTGCCGCAAGGAAGCGTTCCGGCGCCCGAACGGCTGTACCACTTGAGCAGTTTGACCGCCCTCCCGCTGCTCGTGCCTGAGCTGCGCGCGCTCGAGGACCGCGGGGAGTGGACCCACTTTGCCAGCACGGCACCTGCCGGAGATTTCGTCGAAGTACGCTGGCGGTGCACGCTTCGCACCCGCAACGCCCGGCACTACCTGGTTCGCTACGAAGTCACGGTCGCCGAACTGCGCTACGCCAAAATCCGCGGGCGCTGGACCCTCGAGTCGGCTGAGTACCGCGAGCGCGAATTTGTGCAGCGCTGGAATCGGATTCCGCGGCGCTAAACGCGCTACATGTTTCGGCGGTACTGTCCGCCCACCTCAAACATCGCTTCGGTCATCGAGCCCAACGAGCAGATTTTGGCGGCCTCCATTAGGGCGTCAAACATCGGCTGATTCTTGAGCGCAGCCTGGCGAATGGCATCCAATGCCGACTGGGCCGCCGCGCCTCCCACTGCAGCGAGCTGCTCGACGGTAGCTATCTGGCGTTCCTTCTCGTCGACTTCGGCGCGAATCACTTCGCCCGGAATCAAGGTCGGCGAACCCTTGCTGCTCAAGAAGGTATTCACCCCAATGAGCGGGTACTCCCCGGTGTGCTTGAGCATCTCGTAGTGCATGGACTCTTCCTGGATTTTTCCGCGCTGGTACATGGTTTCCATAGCCCCCAGCACGCCTCCGCGCTCGGTAATGCGGTCAAATTCCGCCATAACGGCGTCTTCCACCAAGTCGGTCAGTTCCTCAATGATGAACGAGCCCTGGAGCGGATTTTCGTTTTTCGCCAGCCCCAGCTCCTTGTTGATGATCAGCTGAATGGCCATTGCTCGGCGCACGCTCTCCTCAGTGGGCGTCGTGATCGCCTCGTCGTACGCATTGGTATGCAGCGAGTTGCAGTTGTCGTAAATCGCATAAAGCGCCTGAAGCGTTGTACGGATGTCGTTGAAATCAATCTCTTGCGCGTGCAGCGAACGCCCCGAAGTCTGAATGTGGTACTTCAGCATTTGCGCGCGCGGATCGGCCCCGTACTTGTTCTTCATCGCCTTCGCCCAGATGCGGCGGGCTACCCGGCCAATCACCGCATACTCAGGATCGATGCCGTTGCTGAAGAAGAAGCTCAAATTGGGCCCAAACGCGTTGATGTCCATGCCCCGGCTGAGGTAGTACTCGACGTAGGTGAAGCCATTGGCCAACGTGAACGCCAGCTGCGTGATGGGGTTGGCCCCGGCCTCGGCGATGTGGTAGCCGCTGATCGAAACGGAATAAAAATTCCGCACGTTGCGCTCAATGAAGTAGGACTGCACGTCCCCCATGAGGCGGAGCGCGAATTCCGTACTGAAAATGCAGGTATTTTGGGCCTGGTCCTCTTTGAGGATGTCGGCCTGAACGGTTCCGCGAACTTGGCTTAGCGCCTCCGCCTTGATGCGGGCATACACGTCGGCAGGCAGCACCTCGTCGCCCGTCACGCCGAGCAGCAGCAACCCGAGGCCGTCGTTGCCTTCGGGCAGGCTTCCGTGGTAGCGCGGGCGCTGTAGGCCCTTGGCTTCGTACTTGGCGTGCAGGATTTTTTCCACGGCGGATTCGAGCCCTTGCGCCTTGAGGTACTTCTCGCACTGCTGGTCGATGGCCGCGTTCAAAAAGAACGCCAGCACCATCGGAGCCGGCCCGTTGATGGTCATCGACACCGACGTGGCCGGGTTGCAGAGGTCAAATCCGCTGTACAAACGTTTGGCGTCGTCCAAGCAGCTCACCGAAACCCCGGCGTTGCCAATCTTACCGTAGATGTCGGGGCGGCGGCCCGGATCGCGTCCGTACAAGGTCACCGAATCAAAGGCGGTCGACAGGCGCTTGGCCGGCATTCCCAGCGACACGTAGTGAAAGCGCTTGTTGGTTCGCTCTGGTCCGCCTTCGCCCGCAAACATGCGCGTCGGGTCCTCGCCCTGGCGCTTGAACGGATACAAACCCGACGTGTACGGGAACTGGCCCGGAACGTTTTCTTGCAGCTGCCAGCGCAAGATGTCGCCCCAGCTGCGGTAGGACGGAGTTACCACCTTGGGAATGTCCTGATTCGAAAGCGACTTCGTGTGCGTCGGAACCTTGATGTCGTTACCGCGCACTTGGTAGACGTACTCGTCGGCCTTGTAGCGCTGGCGAAGTGCGTCCCAGCCTTCAATGAGTGCCCAATTGTGCGGATCCAAGTCGCGCTTGCGCCACTCGAATGCCTCCTGAATCCCTTTGGCCAGGCGGTCGCGGTCGTCGAGTTTCGACGCGCGGAGTTCCCGCTCCGCAGTTTGCAGACTGTACAGCGCATCCGCCACCTCGGCCTGATGGTCCACCCATGCGTTGTAGGCGCGAATGCCCTCTGAAATCTCGCTCAGGTAGCGCGTGCGGTGCGGCGGAATCACGAACATTTTTTCCCCCGGCTCCTTCGCCACCTCTGGGGCCAACTGCCACTGGGCACTGCCCGTTTTGGCCCTCAAGGCGTCGACAATGGCCGCAAACAGGCGGTTGGTTCCGGGATCGTTGAACTGGCTTGCCATCGTCCCAAACACCGGCATGTCGTCAATGGGGTCGTCCCAGCGCTGGTGGTTGCGTTGGTACTGCTTCTTGACGTCGCGCAGGGCGTCGAGGGCGCCGCGCTTGTCGAATTTATTCAGCGCAATCAGGTCGGCAAAGTCGAGCATGTCGATTTTCTCGAGCTGCGTAGCGGCCCCGTACTCGGGAGTCATCACGTAGAGCGAAACGTCGCTGTGGTCCAAAATTTCGGTGTCGGACTGCCCGATGCCGCTGGTCTCGAGGACGATCAAGTCGTACTTGGCCGCCTTGAGGACGTTGAGGGCGTCGCTCACGTGCTTGCTCAAGGCCAAATTGCTCTGGCGCGTGGCCAACGAACGCATGTACACGTTGGGGTGGTTGATCGCATTCATGCGGATTCGGTCGCCCAGCAGGGCTCCGCCCGTTTTGCGCTTCGAGGGATCCACGCTCACCAAGCCCACCTTGAGCTCCGGAAAATGGCGGAGCACCCGGCGCACCAATTCGTCGACCATCGAGCTTTTGCCCGCTCCGCCCGTGCCCGTAATGCCCAAAACCGGCGCATGGCTCTTGGCCGCGAGGGCCTCGACTTCGGCACGCATCGTCTCGTACACGTCGGGCGCGTTCTCGGCTGCTGAAATCATGCGGGCGACCGAGCGCGGGCGCTGGTTTTTAACTCCCTCTAAGGCGTCAGAAACCTCACTTCCGATGGCGAAGTCGCACTTCTGGAGCAGGTCGTTGATCATTCCCTGAAGGCCCATGGCGCGGCCGTCGTCGGGGTGGTAAATGCGCGCAATGCCGTACCCCTGAAGTTCCTCGATCTCGCTGGGCAGAATGGTTCCGCCGCCGCCGCCAAAAATGCGAATGTGGCCGGCTCCGCGCTCGTGAAGCAGGTCGTACATGAACTTAAAGTACTCGAGGTGCCCGCCCTGATACGACGTCATGGCAATGGCGTTGGCGTCCTCTTGGATGGCGGTCTCCACCACCTCCTCTGCGCTGCGGTCGTGGCCTAAGTGAATGACTTCAGCGCCCGAGGACTGAAGAATGCGTCGCATGATGTTGATGCTCGCGTCGTGGCCGTCAAAAAGTGAGGCGGCGGTAACAATGCGGATCGGATGCTGGGGCTTGTAGGGTTGTGCGTCCACCATAGTGGCCCAAAGATACCGCCCAAGTGGGCTCTAGCCGCGCTGCAGCGCGGCCTCCAGGAGTTCCGGAAACGCATGCCAGTCGCCAAATTCCAGGTCAGGGACCGCCTCGGCGTCGGGCGGCAACGCGTCGTCGGCGCGGAACCATGCTGTGCGCATGCCCGCCTGCTGCCCGCCCAAGATGTCGCGCAGCAGCGAATCTCCGATCATCCAAGACTCCGAGGCTCGGGCACCGGCCGCCTCGAGGGCCGAACGGTAGATTTCCCCAGAGGGCTTGTAGCTCTGGGCGGCATCTGAAGTCATGACCACGTCAAAGTGCTCCGACAGTCCGAGGGCGGCGATTTTGCGCTCTTGCGGACCCGCAACGCCGTTGGTAATCACGTGAAGCCGATGCCCGCGTGCCCGAAGTGCGGCGCAGGCCTCAGGCACTCCGTCGTAGCCGGCCCCCATGTCGGGCAGGCGCTCCTTGATTCGCGCCTCGCACAGGGCTGCGAGGCGCTCGGCCTCCCTCACGCTCGAAAGACTTAGCCCCATTTCGCGAAAGAGCAGCGGAAAGCGGCGCGCCCGAACGTAGTCTACGCCCAGGTTGTGGGCTTGAATGTGGTCCCAAAGCCGGTCGTTGGTGGCCAGGTACGTAGCCGCCCAATCGCCAGCCGCCCCCGGCCACCCCATTTCGGAATGGAGCCCTTGAAAAAACAAGGCATGGTTGCGCTCGTGGTGCCACAACGTGCGGTCTAAATCAAAAAAAAGATGGGCCACAAGGCAAAGGTCGCTCCCGCGGCGAGCTCCTGCGAAAAAAGTTAACGCCGAGTTCGCAAGGGTCCGCTCACTTTGTTCTATTTTTGAGCCTCAAATTCAACGTATGAACGCCCGTACCATCCTCATTCTGCGCGTAGTCCTTGGAGTAGCAGCCCTCCTCTTCGCCTTCCGCATCTACCGCATCATCATGGAACCCATTGAATTTCAGGGTATTCGCGATAAGCGCTACGCCGCGGTTATCGAGCAGCTCGAGCAGCTTCGCGAAGCGCAGCTTGCGTTCAAAAACGAGTACGGAATGTACGCCACCGAAATTCCGACTTTGGTCGACTTCATCAAGAACGCCGAAGTGACCATTGTGGAGCGCAAGGACTCGTCCTTCATGCAGTACAACAAGGTGTACCAGACCGACATGCTGAAGGACACCATCATTTACCGCGTGATCGGAAGCGCCTCGGCACTGACCAAACTCCGCAACCAACGCGAAGACTTGTTCCCTGAGGACTTCAACGCCGACGATTTGCTGACCATCAAGTACAGCCAAGATTCGACGTTCAAAATGGGAACGGCTGAGGTGGAAAAGAACGGCGTAAAGGTTCCGGTGTTTGAAATCAAGGCCAGCAACAAGGCCATTTTTGGCGACGTGTATGAGCCGTACCGCAACTACATCAAGCGCCTAAAAACCAACGAACTCATCGTAGGTTCGTTAACCGAGCCTACCCTGAGCGGCAACTGGAAATAGCCCCTTGAGTTCCCCCCTCTGGTCTGAGCCCGCGAGCGGCCTCCAATGGCACGACGAAGCCTTTTGCGCGCTCCTTCCCAAAAACGTTAGCGAAGCTACCCTTAGCCCTATGGACCCCCGTGGGGGTTTGTGGTTTCGGAGCGCGGTGGACGACTCCTACGACCTCGCCTACCGCTTTGACGCAGCGCCCGGCGGAGCACAGCCCCTGAGCTTGTTCAATTTGCGCCGCTGGCTTCGCAGCGAGCCCAAGGGACGCACGATCCGCGCGCAGTACTGGGACCGTCGACTGGAACTCGCGGCCTTTGACGGGAGCCGCATTCGAATGCACGGCGTCTACCGCACCCAAACCCCTGAGGAAGCATCCTACTTCATCCTCCTTTACTTCGAACAGCTCGACTGGAGCGGAAGTTCGGTTCCCGTTTTTTGGGAAGGCCTCGACGACCGACCGGTTCGCCAGCTGACCCAGCACTTCATCGCCCACTGGCACGTTCGCAGCCTTGAGGGAATTCTACGCCGGGACTGATGCGCATCATTCGAGGCTCCCACCGAGGGAAAATCCTACGGGCACCGTCCAGTTTGCCGGTGCGTCCGACCACCGACATGGCCAAGGAGGGTTTGTTCAACATCCTCGAAAACCGCCTTCAATGGGACGAAATCCGCGCCCTGGACCTATTTGCGGGTACCGGCAACCTGAGCTACGAGCTGGCGAGCCGAGGATGCCCCGACGTGAGTTCGGTCGACAGCTTTAGGGACTGCACGCGATTCATCCACAAAACTTCGGAACAACTGTCCTTCCCCATTCGCGCCATCAGCGAAGATGCCCTGCGCTTTTTGCAGCGCAATCCCGCAAAATGGGACCTCATTCTCGCCGATCCGCCCTACGACTTTGCCGAGTACGCGGCCCTTGTGGACGCCGCGTGGGCTCGACTGGCCCCCGAGGGCACCCTCGTCGTGGAGCACGGCGCAGAAACGGACCTTTCGAGCCACCCGCAGTTTGAACAGCTGCGCCGCTACGGAAGCGTGCACTTCAGCTTTTTCACCGCTTAGAGCGCCAGGCTGCCAGGGCCCGGCTCCGGTGGCTCAAGGCGGTTTTTTCTGCCGCACTCATTTCGGCAAAACTTCGGCCGTCCCCTTCCCGCGGAACAAACAGCGCGTCGTACCCAAAACCCTGGCTTCCGCGTTCGCACACGCCAATGGTCCCCTCCACCGTTCCGCGGTAGCACGCGACGCCGTCGGCGGTTGCCCAGGCGAGCACGGTGGTAAATCGGGCCCTTCGGTCTTCTGAATCCTTCAGTGCGTCCAGCAACTTGCTGCGGTTGGCGGAATCAGACCGCTCCGGCCCCGCGAAGTGGGCGCTGTCCACCCCTGGGGCCCCGCCAAGGGCGTCGACCTCGAGTCCGCTGTCGTCCGCCAGACTGGGAATACCGGTCTGTTCCCACAAAAAGAGGGCCTTTTGGGTTGCGTTTGCTTCCAGAGTGGCGCCGTCTTCGCGAAGTTCTCCGCTCAGCCCAAAGTCGGAGGGCTGCAAAACCTCCCAGTCCGGCGGAAGTACGGCGCGGATTTCAGCAACTTTGTGCGGATTTTGGGTAGCGAGGACGAACTTCATCGGGCGGCAGACAGTACCTGATCCTCAGAACTTTCCACGCGGAGCACTTCGGGAACGGATGCCCGGATGATGCGCGCGAGCGCCTCGACCATTCCCAATCGGCGGTGGCCCGGCAACGCGAGCAACGCCACCTGGCGCACCGGGCGCGGCTCCGAAATGGGCTTCATTCGCTTTTGGCGGACCGCTGAAAGCTCCGAGACCGCCAACTGGGGCAGCAGGGTCATTCCCAAGCCCTCGTCCGCCAACCGCACCAAGGTTTCGAACTGCCCCACGGAGAGGGAAATCCGTTCCGCGTTCCGCTCGACGCCGCACAGCTGGACCACCTGATCCCGAAAGCAATGGCCTTCGGGCAAGAGCAAAATGGACTCCGACTTGAGTTCTGAGGCGGTTAAAAACAAATCCCGCGATTTGGCGTGGCCCTCGGGCAAGTAAGCCAAGAAGGGTTCACGGTAAAGGGGCTCCTGCACAAAATGCGACGCCGCCAAGGGAACCGCGAGAATGGCGGCATCCAGCCGGTCGGCCTCGAGTTTTTCGACGAGCTGCTCCGTAGTGGCCTCTTCGAGCTCCAACCGCAGTCGGGGAAAGCGCTGAAGGAGTTCGGGGGCAAAGCGCGGAATGAGGTAGGGCGCAATCGTGGGAATCACGCCCACCCGCAGCGCTCCCTCAAGGGGCTTGTGAAAGGTCTGGCTCACCTCGGTGATGCTCTGTGCCGCGCGGAGCGTCCGCTGGGCATACGGCAACAGCTGCACGCCCAACTGGGTCAACTGAACGGGCTGGCTTCGCCGATCGACGAGGCTGCCCTGAAGTTCCTCCTCCAGTTTTTGAATTTGCGCCGAGAGCGTGGGTTGCGCTACTCCGCAGGCCTTGGCGGCACGACCGAAGTGGCGGTGCGTAGCGAGGGCGTCAAAATACTGCAGTTGGATTAGCGTGATGGCCATGGAAGGTTCCAGCGTTCCCAGCTAAGGTACGGAACGTTTTCAGCACCAAAACCTTGATAAAACCGGGCTAATCCGGGGGCACTGCTGCCTTCAAAGTCGACGACCGTCCAGCGTCCCACCGCCATCGTCAAAAACTCGTTGACCAGCCAAGTCATCGAATGCCGATCCCGGCCCTCTTCGGTGACCGCACTGAACAGCAACACCGCTCGGTTGCCCGAAAAAGCCACAAACATTCCCGCCAGCCACTGGTTTCCGGGGCCCATTGCCGCCCACACCGCCCCTCGGCCTTGGTGAAGCAGGTGGTACATCGCCGACTTCATGGCTTGTTCGTACCCCGCCGGAACGCGGTACTTTTTACCTTGATTTTGGGCAAAATAGCTCCAAAGCTCTTCGGGATTGCTGTATTCCCAGAGCTGGTTATCTAGGGCCGACTTGAGGTTTTTGCGCGTCTGGCTCGAAAAACCCCGATAGAGTTGCTCGTAGCTCCCGCCGAGCTGCAGTTCGTAATTGGGCAGGGATTGCCAGCGTTCCCAGCCACCGCGACGCCAGTGCCACGAACGGTCCTCAGGCCAGGACGTCGGGCGCGACAAGCGCAGCCGCAATCGCAGGTAGTTGGGCAACGCGTCGAGGGCCGCCCGAACGGATTCTGCCTCCGTGGCCGACGCGCCCAAAGGCCCCAGTCGCTGGGCCCCCAAAGGGCAAAAGGCTTGGGTAAATCCCAGCTTGCTGCGGCCCACCGCAAAAGGCAAGATCAGCGAATCCCCTTCGACCGCGCACCACGTCACGCCCAGCGAATCGAGGTACTCGATTCGGTCGTAGGGAAATGGTTCTGGACGGAGGCGGTACGCCTCTGCCCACTTGGCTTCGTCGGGATCTGACGTCAGGTTAAATGCGTTCATGCGTGCCGTTGGTTAAGCCATAATTCGAGGCCCTCGCGCCACGGGGTAAAATCCTTGGCATGGCGCTCTGCCGAGGGACGAGGACCAAAAATCCGCCAATGCGTCCCCAACCGAAGCGGCGAACCCACCGACCATGCCCCGCGCTCCAGCGCATGAAGCGTTTCGGCCACTTCTCGGGGAGCCAAGTGAATGAGGTTTTGGTCCATCACCGCAACGGGCACCATCCATAGCTGGTCGTTGGCTGGGAATGGGCTGGCCCAGCCAGACCGGAACCCCGGGGCGTCGGCGAATTCATTGGACCAGTCTTCGGCAAGACCCAATTCCGTCAGGGCTTGAACGCTCTGCGGAGAGCCGGCATGGCGCAAGAAGTGGAAGCGCTGGCGCAGCGTGGGAACCCCCAATATGGAATCCAGGTACCTCACTTCCTTGCGAAAGCCCCCTTGGCGGTCGTGGCTCCCGTAGGACAGATGGGCCCCAAGGTCAAACCGCAAGCCCAACTGCTTGAGGGCGGCGTGGACCGTGTCGGAGTCTGGACGGACCCCCCGGTCGTAGCTGCCCTGCTCCGCGGCGAGCAGAGCAAAAAACTGAAGCGCACATTCCGGGTGGCGCGCCGACCAATCGGCCCAGAATGCGCTGCTGTAAAACGGATCCGGACCAAATGCTCGTTCCGAAACGGCCCTCCAGTCGCCCCGCAGCAGGTCCCGAAGTCCGCCGCCGACAAAGGACCGCCAGCCGCGCCCCCGATACGCATAAAGGTGGTCGATGTCCACCACGAGGACCGGATTAGGTTGCCCTTGGACCGGCAACGCTACCCCGAAGTCGTTGGCGAGGGCTCTCGCACGCAGCTCTGCCTCAGGCCGCATCAGGTCGCGCGAAGCCGTACGGCCCATTGGGCGGCCGTGCGCGTCGAGTTCCAGCGTGTGCTCCCAGTAGTCGGTCCTCCAAACGATCCAGGCCAAAGCGTCCTCGAAGGGGGGCTCTACGCGTTCCGGAGCGTCGAGCCATCCCGAGTCGCTCCACGTCTGAGCCTCAGGCTCGGCACCGAACGACACGCGAACTCCCCAGGCCGCGCTCAGCAGCTGCGCCGCGCGCCGGTGCGCCGGACCGGGGTTGAAGTGCCGAAAGACGATTGAATTCATAGGATGCGTTCGGCCAGGCCCTGCGCCAGAGATTGGACCATTTTTTCTGCAGCGCGCCCGTCGCCGTACAACTGGGGCGGCGCCAAAAGGGGTTGAGCCTGCCATTGCGCGAAGAGGTGCTTCACGCCTCCGGCCAAATCAGGAGTATCCGGATCAACCAGTGCCGCCCAGCCGTGTTCGACCAATTCCGTCCATTCGGTTTCGCCGCGCAGTACCACGCAGCGCTTCCCCGCAAAAAAGGCCTCTTTTTGCAGCCCGCCCGAATCCGTCACCACCCATTCGGCCGCGAACAGTGCGTTCACCAGGTCCTCGCGGCTTAGGGGCGGACAGTCGGGCACGCGCACCGACCTGCTGCCGGCCGCGCGGTGCCGCGGATGCCGGGGCCAAACCACCTCGAAGTCTTCGGCCAAGGCATCCATGGCTGCCTCAATTCGGCGCAGCCGTTCGGGAACGTCGACGTTGGTGTTGCGGTGGACCGTGACCAAGATTCGGCCCGGTCGGGTCGTCGGGTTGGGCGCGGAAGGGAACGCGTCCCGCATCAAATCGCCGGTGACGACCGTCCACGGAGCGCCGCGGTCAAGCCCTTCGCGCTCGAGCTGTTCCCGGGCCGAAGCCGTGGGCGCCCACAACCAATGCGCGCGCTGGTCCACCCAGAGCCGGTTGTGCTCCTCAGGCATGAGCGCGTTGAAGCTGCGCAATCCTGCTTCGGCATGAGCGCAAGGCAACCCGAGTTCCAAGGCCGCTTTCGCTCCAAGCACGGTGGAATCGGTATCGCCATACACCACGACCGCATCCACCGCCGCACGGCCTAGGGCCAAGGTGAGTGCGGCGGCATCCGCGGTCCGCTCAACCCATGCGCCTTGGTAGTCAGGGCGAAACCCCAATTCAGCCCAAAACGAATCGTTCATCGCCGCATCGTAATGCTGCCCCGTGTGCGCCACCCAATTGCGGCCTCCAGCTCGCGAAATGGCCTCCACTAAGGGCTTCAATTTCACAAACTGGGGCCGTGCGCCGACCACGTGCGCAATTCGGTAGGGAGTTAACGTTAGGGCATCCATCCTCGATCCGCAAAACTAACGTATTGGTTCTCGCCAATGATCAAATGATCCAAGCACGTAAGCTCCAATAATCGGGCTCCTTCCACAAGGCGCTGCGTCAACCTTCGATCTTCGTCAGAGGGCTCGAGTCGGCCGCTTGGGTGGTTGTGCGCGACCACCACCGAAGGCGTCCGCAACGCCAAGGCCCGCTGGTAGACCACCCGAACGTCGGCAGCCGTTGCCGTCCACCCTCCTTGACCGACGCATTCGTAGTGCACCACTTTGTTGGCGCGGCTCAAATAGACGGCCCAAAACTGTTCGTGGTCGAGCGCAGACAGCCGCGGCTGGAGCAGCTGAAATACGTCATGCGAACCGCGGACTACCTGGTCCGCCACGCGGGGATCGCTCGCCGACCTTCGGCCCAACTCAAATGCGGCGGCGACCGCTGCCGCTTTCGCCAGGCCCACTCCCGAAATTCCCTGCAAACTCAAGACGTCCGCCCGAGCCAATCGGCTCAGACTGCCCTCGTGTTCCGCCAAGACGCAGCGCGCCAAATCCAATGCAGACTGCGCGCGCGTACCCGACCGCAGCACCAATGCGAGGCATTCGGCGGCCGTCATGCCGCGAATGCCGTTGGCCAATGCCCGCTCGCGCGGGCGCTCCTCTTCGGACCACGTCCGAATGGAGGAATTTGAAAAAACTTCGTTCATTCCGCAAACCTCCCCCGAACCGTTCCCGCAAGCCGTCCCTAAACGCAAGCAGCTGCTTGAAGCGCTTGAATTCGCCACAGCACCATCACCCCCGAAAACAAAAAAAAACCGCCCCTCTCGGGGCGGTTCCAAACAACCAATCTCAACGTAACGGAGTTACGCTAATTTGTTAACGTGCTTTGTAAGACTTGACTTCAGGTTCGAAGCCTTGTTCTTGTGAATGATGTTGCGCTTGGCGAGCTTGTCGAGCATCGAAGCTACCAAGGGAAGCTGAGCCGCAGCCGCAGCCGCATCGGTCACGGCACGAAGGGCGCGAACCGCGTTGCGGGTCGTCTTGTGGAAGTACTTGTTGTGGGCGCGCTTGGCCTGGATTTGGCGAATGCGCTTCAACGCAGATTTGTGGTTAGCCATGATTAGCTAGTTTTTGTTGTTTGTGACCCGTACGGGATTCGAACCCGTGATCTTCTCCGTGAAAGGGAGATGTCCTGAACCGCTAGACGAACGGGCCCTATGTTTTGGGAGCGCAAAGATATAAAATTTCCCGTTCCGCACCAAGTATCCGAAAAGAATTCGATCAGCCCCCGGGGCGAAAACCCAAGCGCTTGCCCGTGCGCTGCCTTAATTCTTCGCGAATTCCTTCGAGCGCCAGCACCGAAACCTCCTGAATCGCTTCAAATGGAGCGGCTTGCAAATCAAAGTCCATCGCCGTCACCATCAGACGGTACAGCCAGGCCCTGAGGTCGTCCGCACAAACCTCTGACTCCTTCAGGGGCAAATTCAGCGGCCCTACCCCCTCGACGAAGTGGTGACCGGAACCGTTGACAAAAAATCGACTGACCAAGGTACCCACGTCGTTAAGTCGACGCATTCGGAACGAATCCGACAGAAAGTTGTACACGTGAATCAGGCCAAAGTACGCTCTATTCGGGTCGGCCTTTGCGTAGGGCGACGCGAGCACCGGATGCCCCGAAGGCAGCAAAAACGCGTTGGTGTGCACCTGGAAAACCAGCGAGTCCCCCGAAAATCGAATCTCGAATTCAAACTCCCCGCGGTCGACAAATTCGACGACCACGGACCGATCGATTCCGACCATTTTGCTGTTCAGCTCGACGGCCACGGACTGCACCACGATACGCAGCTCGGCAAACGCCGACAGCACCCGCCGATGCACCAACTGCTTGTTGCTCGACTTGGTGGCAAGGGTTTGCAGAATCAAGTCGGGAGAGGCTTCAGGCTTGTTCATCAGTAAGCGCGTGCAAAGAGAACCCGTTGCGTCGAGGGGGCGCCGGTAAGCACACAAACCCCTGCCTCTTGGGCGTTGTTCAACGGAATGCACCGAATCGTCGCCTTAGTGCGCTCTTTGATGCGCTCCTCGGTCTCGGGCGTGCCGTCCCAATGCGCGGACACAAATCCGCCCGCATCGAGCGCCGCCTCAAATTCGCTCCACGTGTTCACCACGTGCATGTTGGCCTCGCGGTGCGCGAGCGCGCGGTCGTACAGGGCTTGCTGGATTTCGGCCAAGCGCTGCGGCATGGAGGCCGCAAGGCCCTCCAGGGGCACGGAATCCTTAGTAAGCGTGTCGCGGCGCGCGAGCTCCACCACGCCGTTGGCCAAATCGCGCGGGCCGATGGCGACGCGCACCGGAACGCCCTTGAGCTCGTACTCGTTGAACTTCCATCCCGGCTTGTAGGTGTCGCGGTCGTCGTACTTCACGCGTACACCCTGGGCCCGAAGGTCGGCTACCAACTGCTTGGCCACCACCGAAATGGCCTCAAGCTCGTCTTCGCCACGGTAAATCGGAACAATCACTACCTGAATCGGCGCCAATTTGGGCGGAAGCACCAGTCCGTGGTCGTCGGAGTGGGTCATCACCAAGGCCCCCATCAAGCGCGTCGACACGCCCCAGGAGGTCGCCCAAACGTGCTTGACTTCGCCGTCGCGGTCCTGAAACTTCACGTCAAACGCTTTGGCAAAATTCTGACCTAAAAAATGCGAGGTGCCGGCCTGCAGCGCTTTTCCGTCCTGCATCAGCGCTTCGATGCAGTAGGTCTCCAGAGCGCCCGCAAACCGCTCGTTGGCGGTCTTGATTCCGCGCACCACCGGAATCGCAAGGACGTTTTCGGCAAATTCAGCGTACACTTCCAGCATTTGCTCCGCTTCAGCAATGGCCTCTTCGCGGGTCGCATGGGCGGTGTGGCCCTCTTGCCAGAGAAACTCCGCCGTGCGCAAAAACAAGCGCGTGCGCATCTCCCAGCGCACCACATTGGCCCACTGGTTGACCAAAATGGGGAGGTCGCGGTAGCTCTGCACCCACCCGCGGTAGGTGTCCCAAATGATGGTTTCTGAGGTCGGACGCACGATGAGCTCCTCTTCGAGCTTCGCGTCTTCGTCCACCACCACCCCCTTGCCGTCGGGGGCCGTTTTCAGACGGTAGTGCGTCACCACGGCGCACTCTTTGGCAAAACCGTCTACGTGGTCGGCCTCCTTGCTGAAGTAGCTCTTGGGAATGAACAGCGGAAAGTACGCGTTGACGTGCCCCGTTTCCTTGAATCGACGGTCCAATTCGGCCTGCATTCCTTCCCAAATGGCGTAGCCGTGCGGCTTAATGACCATGCATCCGCGTACGCCTGAATTGTCCGCCAGGTCGGCCTGCACCACGAGTTCGTTGTACCATTTGCTGTAGTCGGTGCCCCGAGGCGTCAAGTTCTTTGCCATACTTTGGTATGCAATTTGGGTTCTTTCTGAAGTGAACCCCAAAAGTACGGCCGATGCGCTACCTCCTACTCCTTGCCCCACTTGGCTTTTTGCTGTCTTCGTGCGGAACCCCACAGGCCGCCTTTGAGGACTTTGACGGCTCGTATTCGTGGTCAAATTCCCAGGCCTACCGCGACGGATACGAATCCGGGTACCAACAAGGGTACCAAGAAGGGGCCGACGACCAATCTGCCCAAGACGATCAAGACGGTCGGCCTGAGCGCGCGACCCGCACCCGAACCGTGGTCCGCTACGAGTACTACCCCACCTACTACTACCACTGGAGCCAACCGTGGATGGGTTCCCCCGTGTACGGATACCACGGCGGATGGAACCGGCCCTACCACGGCAACTTCTGGTACCGAGGTTATGGCTGGAACGACCCCTGGTACCGAGGTTATGCGTGGAATGATCCGTGGAATGCGTGGAACGATCCGTGGTGCGGCGGATACGGTTGGAACAGCCCCTGGGGCTGGGATCCCTACAACGCCTACGGAGGCTACTACGGGTACGGCGGGTACTACGGCTACGGCAGCCCCTGGGGATACCCTTCGTACTACGGCTACCGGCGCTACGACCGCTGGAATCGCCCGGGGGGCGGCTGGACGCAGCCGGGAGGAGGCAACGGAGGTGGATCCGGCGGCGGCACCGTCGACCCCACCCCAGACGACGGCCTTCGCCGGCAGCAAATCAACGCCAGCCCTACGCCCTACCGTCGCCCCGTGGTGACCAACAACCCCGGCGGGGGAAGCGTCGGCGCATCGAGGCCAGGCCTGAGTCCGTCGGAACGTACCGCCGAGCCCGCCCCCAGCCGACCCGTCCGCGGAACCCAACCGGGAACCGTCGCCGAACCCCTGCCGACGCGACCCAATCCGCCCGCGAGCCGCACCGCACCTCAGGCGCCGCAATCCCGTCAGCCTGAGGTCCAGCGACCCCCGCGCGTGCCCAATGAGTCGGAAGCGCGGCCCAGCCAGCCGAGTGCGCCCCGCAGCACGCCGAGCGCCGCACCGTCGGCTCCGCGCAGCACCCCCAGCGCTGCACCGTCGGCTCCGCGCAGCACCCCCAACGCCGCACCGTCGGCTCCGCGCAGCGGCGGAAGTCCAAGCGTCCGCCGGCCCTAAATCCATTACGCCATGAAGAACCTTCTCTACCTTGCCCTCATTGCCGGGGCACCGACCGCCGCATGGGCGCAGCAGAGCACCTCGGTGGTTTGGATGCAGCAAAGTCCGCTCTACGGAACCGCGCGCTACAACGGGTCCGCCGGCGCGTTGGCCGCCCTCGGAGGCGACGGCAGCTCCAGCCTCGAAAACCCGGCACTGATGAACAGTTCCACGTTCGGCGGAATGGAGTTCTCTGGGCATTTGCGCAACGACTGGGGCGACCTCAAAAGCCAGGGCGGAGGGTTTGGGCAAGCCTATCTCGCGGGCTCGTGGCGGATCCATTCGAAAACGCGCATGTCGGTGGGCTTGGCCTACCAGCGGGACGCTTGGTACCCCAATTACTGGATTCAAACCGAACTGAACCCGAGTCAATCAGCCGTCGAAGAGTGGATTTCAGCGTCCAACGGACTCAGTCCGGCCCAATTGCTCGAGCAAGGTAAATACGACGCCTATGTGGCCTACATGGGCTACCTGACCGAAGTCGGAAGCGGAAACAGCTACACGGCCTACGCCGAGGGGTTGCCCAACTTCCGGCAAACCCGATTTATGCGCGAGTACGAACGCACGTCGTGGTCGTTGCCCGTGGCCCTGAAAACCGACAAGTTTGCCCTTGGACTCCGCATTGAACGGCGCGACGGCCGCAGCCAAGAACGGCTTTCGCTCAACGAGTCAGGTTTTAATCCCTCGGGGGTGACCGCGTCCTACCGCAAAATGGTGGTGGACAGCACCCGCTGGGGGCAGTGGACCGTTCGCCTCGGGGCCGCGCTGCAAGCCAGTCCGACGCTGCGGCTGAGTGCCGCGGTACAGCCGGGCACCATGGCCCGGGTCCAGTGGGATTACCGCAACCGCGTTACGCCGACCGCCACCCAACCCGAGTCCAATTTGACGCCGTTTGAACTGTACGACGAGCAAACGTTTAGTTACCAACTGCCCGCCCAAGTTCAGGTCGGCGCAGCCCAAACGGTGGCTTCGCGCGGAGCGATCTGCGCCGTTTGGACCTATACCGGGGCGGTCAACGCGGTGATCAGTGATCCTTTGGACTACTACGAACTGGGCCGTGTGCTGGCGACGGAGCTTCGCGCGCACCACCAAGTTCGCGTAGGCGGCGAATACCGCGCCACCGAGGAATGGACGATTCGCGGCGGCTACCAATGGTCCGAGTCCGGAACGGAGTTTGCGGACCACAGCGCGTTTCAAATGATGGGCCTCGGGGCCGGCTACCAAGAACGCGACTGGGGCTTTGACGTGGCCTACCAACTGACGGCGCGCACCGGGAGCATTAAAAACCCCGCAACGCAGGAGGATTGGGCCCTGAACACCCTGAACCAACGGCTGAGCGCCACCTATAAAGTGCGGTTCTAGGGTGCTTCGCGTTCCGTAGCGTATTTTCGGAACATGAAGCGTATTATTTGGATTGCGGCCCTCGCGGCCCTGCCCGCCAGCCTGCTGGCCCAGAAGTTAGATGCCCTGGCGTTCCGAAGCATAGGCCCGGCCCTCACCAGCGGGCGGGTGGCCGACCTCGCCGTGAACCCGACCCAACCCGACGAGTGGTACGTTGCCGCTGCGTCGGGAGGGGTTTGGAAAACCACCAACCACGGCGTGACGTTTGAACCCATTTTTGACGACCAGGGCTCCTACTCGATCGGCTGCGTTACTCTGGACCCCAGCAACCCCCACACCGTTTGGGTCGGCACCGGCGAAAACAACAACCAGCGCTCGGTAGCCTACGGCGACGGGGTGTACAAGTCCGTCGACGGCGGCGCGAGCTGGACCAACATGGGGCTCAAGTCCTCGGAGCACATCGGCATGATCGCCGTGCATCCCAAAAACGCCAACGTGGTGTGGGTCGCAGCCTACGGCCCGTTGTGGAGCAGCGGCGGCGAGCGCGGAATTTACAAGACGACCGACGGCGGCAAAACCTGGCGCCGGGTCCTTCACGTTTCGGACCACACGGGGTTCAACGAGGTGCACTTGGATCCGCGCAACCCCAACGTGCTGTTCGCCACAGCTCACCAGCGCCGACGCCACGTGCACACCTTTGTGTCGGGCGGACCCGAGTCCGGCCTCTGGAAGTCTGAGGACGGCGGCGAAACCTGGTCCGAGGTCAAGGGCGGAATTCCCGGAGGCGACAAAGGCCGATTGAGCTTGGCCATTTCTCCGGTAAACCCCGACGTGCACTACCTGATGATTGAGGGCCACGGAACCTACCGCAGTACCAACCGCGGCGCGTCCTACAGCAAGCGCAGCGACCACGCCACGTCGGGCAACTACTACGTCGAGCTGATGGCTTCGAAGCACGACGCCGAGGTGGTGTACAGCATGGATACCTACGCGCAGTGGTCTGAGGACGGCGGGGCCACGTTCAAGCGTTTGGGTGAGAAAAACAAGCACGTCGACAACCACGCATTTTGGCAGGACCCCAGCAACCCCAAGCACCTGGTAATGGGCTGCGACGGAGGCATTTATGAAACCTGGGACCACGCCGCTACCTGGCACTACAAGGACAACTTGCCCATTACCCAGTTCTACCGCGTGTCCGTGGACAACGCCTTGCCGTTTTATGGCATTTACGGCGGCACCCAAGACAATTTTTCGCTGGGCGGACCGAGCCGTACAATCAACGACCGCGGCATCGTCAACAGCGACTGGTACGTGACGCAAACGGGCGACGGATTTGAGTCCCAGGTCGACCCGAACGACCCCAACATCGTGTACGCCCAGGCTCAGTACGGCGGCCTTCAGCGCTTCGACAAAAAATCGGGCGAAGGCGTCAACATCAAGCCCATTGAGCCGGCGGGCGGCAAGGCTTGGCGGTGGAACTGGGACGCGCCGCTGCTGATCAGTCCGCACGACGCCAAAACGCTGTACTTCGCCGCCAATGTGGTGTTTAAGAGTACCGACCGCGGCAACAGCTGGACCGCCATTTCGGGCGATTTGTCGCGCCAGCTCGACCGCCATCAAATGCCGGTTATGGGCAAAATTCAAGGACTCGAGGCCATCGCCTACAAGCAGAGCACCTCGATGTACGGCAACATCACGGCCCTGCACGAGTCGCCCAAGGTCAAGGGACTTTTGGCGGTGGGAACCGACGACGGCCTTCTGCACCTCTCCAGCGACGGTGGGGCCAACTGGACCCGCATGGACAAGCTGCCGGGCATTCCCGACCTGACCTTTGTGAACGACGTGAAGTGGTCGCAGCACTCCGCCGACGTGCTCTATGTCGTGTTCAACAACCACAAAAACGGCGACTTCAAGCCCTACGTGCTGGTGACCAAAAACCGCGGAAAGTCCTGGGAGACCCTCAGCACCGGACTGCCGCAGCGCGGCTCGAGCTACGTGCTGGCCGAAGACCACAAGGACCCCTCGCTGCTTTTTGTGGGCACTGAGTTTGGGGTGTACACCAGCACCGACGCGGGCGTGACCTGGACCGAGCTCAAGAAGGGACTGCCGACCGTCGCCGTGCGGGACATTGCCATTCAGCAGCGCGAAGACGATTTGGTCTTGGCCACGTTTGGGCGCGGATTTTATGTGCTCGACGACTACAGTCCGCTGCGCGAAATCAAAAACGACATCAAGAAGAACGAAGCGCTGATTCTACCGATTAAGCCGGCGCTGCTCTTTCACGAGGCATCTCCGCTGGGCTACGGCGGGGCGGGATTCCTCGGCGCCAGCTACTACATGGCCGACAATCCCAAGGTCGGCGCCACGTTCACCTACTGGGTGAAAAACGCGCCAAAGACGCTCAAGGAGCAGCGCGAAGAGCTCGACAAAAAGTCCGCCACGGGAAGCTACCCGAGCAAGGACGCCATTCGGGCCGAGAATGAAGAAGAAAAGCCCTACCTCGCACTCGTGATTCGCAACAGCACCGGCAGTGTGGTCCGCGTGCTTCAAGCGAAGTACAGCAACGGCCTGAAGCGCACTACCTGGGACGGCAAGTTTGCCCGCGGAACGGCGCCCGACCGCAGTTCCTACCTGGCGCCCGAAGGCACGTACAGCCTGCAGCTGGTTGGGGTACACGGCGCCAAGGTGGACACGCTGACCAAGCCGAGTTCGTTTGCCGTGAAGCATTTAGCCAACGTAAGCCTCCCCGCAGAGAAGCCTGCGGACCTGGTCGCCCTGCAAAAGCAGCTCGACGCGCTTCAGGGTCGCATGGACAAGGTGGGACGCCAAATGGACGAAGTGGAGTCGCGATTGGCGCGGGCTGAGAAACTGGTTGCCTACGGGACCGCGAACCCGGGCACCTTGAGGGCTCAGGTGGCATCGGCGCGCACCGAATGGCGCGCCCTGAAACTCGTGCTCGACGGCGACGAACTCCTCGCGAGCAAGGAGTTTGAAACGCTTCCGGGTCTGCGCGACCGCTTAAGTTCCGCGGTTTGGGGCTCCTACTCGATTCGCTCCGAGCCGACGCAGACGATGAAGGACCAGCGTCGGGTCGTAGCCGAACAGCTCGCCGACGTCGAGAAGCGCCTGGCGGCCCTGCTCGCGCAGAGCGAGGCTTGGTAGTGCCGGCTCGAAGACCATGAAAAAAGGGCGGCCCACTCGGGCCGCCCTTTTGCATTAACTCAGGCCAAAGCCCAATTAGAACCGGTAGACAAACGCGTTGATGTTCATTCCGGCCCCCACGCTGGCGAACAGCGCGAGGTCGCCGGGGCGCACCTCGTGGCCCTGGTACTGCTCGTGGAGCACCCGGTCCAGCAAGGTAGGTACCGTTGCGACGGAGCTGTTGCCCATCCACTGAATGGACATGGGCATGACGGCGTCCAAATCGGGCTGCAGGTCGTACAGTTTGTACAGGCGCTCTCCTACGCCGTGGTCCAACTTGGCGTTGGCCTGGTGCATGAAAATCTTGGATACGTCTTTGAGGTGCACTCCGGCGTGGTCAAGCGCCGCCTTCATGGCGTCGGGCACGTATTTGAGGGCGAACTCATAAATCTTGCGTCCCTTCATGCGAATCAACCGCTCGTTCGGGTCTCCTGCGGGATTGACCGACGGGAGCGATTTCAGGTAGTACGCCTCTTCTTTGGTGTAGCTCACGGCGGAAAAGCCAATGATTCCCTCGCCGCGGGTTTGCGGGCGAAGCTCCAAGCAGGCCGCCCCCGCGCCGTCCGCAAAAATCATGGAATCGCGGTCGTGCACGTCGACCACGCGCGAAAGGGTCTCGGTGCCGATGACCAGTGCTTTGACGGCCATTCCCGACTTGAGGTAGGCTTGGGCCACCAGAACCCCCTGAATCCAACCGGGGCACCCGGCGAGGACGTCAAACGCTACGGTTTGGGGGTTGGCGATGCCCAACTTCTCTTTGGTGCGCGAGGCGATCGACGGCATTTGGTCGATGCGGCGGGTTCCGGGGTCGATGTCTCCGAAATTTTGGCCCACTATGAGCAGGTCCAGCTCCTCGGGGTCCCATCCCGCGTCGGCAAGCGCCTTGCGGCCCGCTTCGGCCGACAGGTCCGACGAATTTTGGTCGGCACGCGCGTAGCGTCGTTCCTCAATCTCGGTGATCTGCTGAAACTTTTGAATGATGACTTCGTTGCTGTGCGCAAACGGATTGCCGTTGTCATCCATAAAATGGCGGTCGAGAAAGGCCGAATTCGGAACTACTAGCTCGGGGAGGACGGACCCAGTGCCCGCGATTACCACTGCGTTATTCATGGGTGCAAAGGTACCGTTTTCCTCGGAATGCCCTTGTACCTTTGCCGCTATGAAATCTCACGACCCCGACCACGCGAGTTCGAGCGTGCACACGCCCATTCGACCGGACGCGTTTGCCCTCAGCGACGACGAGAAAATCACGCGCATTGAAGCGCACGTGCGCGGAATCTTGGACACCCTCGGGATGGACCTCAGCGACGACAGCCTGCGCGGAACGCCCAAGCGCGTCGCCAAAATGTTCGTCAAGGAGACTTTTGGCGGACTGCATCCGGACCGAAAGCCCGACCTCAACACGTTTGAAAACAGCTACCGCTACGACGAAATGCTGGTCGAAAAGAACATTGTCGTGTACTCGACCTGCGAACACCACCTGATGCCCATCGTGGGCCGCGCCCACATCGCCTACCTCAGCAAAGACCGGGTCATTGGCCTGAGTAAAATGAACCGCATCGTGGATTTTTATGCCAAGCGTCCCCAGGTTCAGGAGCGCCTGACCCGCCAGGTGGCTGAATCGCTCGCCGAGGCCTTGGGCACCGACGACGTGGCCGTCCTCATCGACGCCAAGCATTTGTGCGTGAATGCACGCGGAATTCGCGACATCCATTCGAGCACGGTAACCGCGGAGTACCGAGGGCGCTTCTTGGCCGAAGAAGGGCTCCGCACGGAATTTTTGGCCTACATTCAAACCCAAACCACGTTTGGCGACAGCCCCCACACATGAGCACGCTGCACCTGCACGACAGCCTATCCGGCGAACTCAAGCCGTTTGAACCCCTTCACGCGCCCAAGGTGGGCATGTACGTTTGCGGCCCCACGGTGTACAGCGACGTGCACTTGGGCAACACCCGCACGTTTTTGAGCTTCGACTTGCTGTTCCGCTACCTCACGCATTTGGGCTACCAGGTGCGCTACGTGCGGAACATTACCGACGCCGGCCACCTCGAGAGCGACGCCGACTCCGGCGAAGACAAAATTGCCAAGAAGGCCCGGCTCGAACAGCTCGAGCCCATGGAAATCGTGCAGCGCTACACGGTCGGGTTCCGGGGCGTAATGCAGGCCTACAACGCCCTTCCGCCCTCGATTGAGCCCACCGCCACCGGCCACATTGTAGAGCAAATCGAGATGATCAAAAAGCTGCTCGCCGAGGGGTTCGCCTACGAGGCCAACGGCAGCGTGTACTTCAGCATCGAAACCTACCTCAAGACCTACCCCTACGGCGAGCTTTCGGGGCGCAGCATCGACGACCTCGAGGCGGGTACGCGCGACCTGGACGGGCAAGACGACAAGCGGCACCCGCTGGACTTTGCCCTCTGGAAGAAGGCCGCGCCCGAGCACCTGATGCGCTGGCCGTCTCCTTGGGGCGAAGGGTTCCCGGGTTGGCACCTCGAGTGCTCCGCCATGAGCACCAAGTACTTAGGCGAAGAATTTGACATCCACGGGGGCGGAATGGACCTCAAGTTCCCCCACCACGAGTGCGAAATCGCCCAAAACAAGGGCGCCACCGGTCAGGGCGGAGCCCGCTACTGGCTGCACGCCAACATGCTGACCTTAAACGGAAAACGCATGGCCAAGTCGACCGGAAACACCCTGGATCCGCGCGACCTGCTGACGGGCAACAGCCCGCACCTGACCAAGGCCTACAGCCCCGGCGCCGTGCGCTTTTTCATCCACCAAGCGCACTACCGGAGCGTGCTCGACTTCAGCGATTCTGCCCTGCAGGCCGCCGAAAAAGGGTACTACCGCCTGCTTGCCAGCCTTGACGTGCTGCGCGCTCGTGCGGCCCAAGGTCCGGCCCGCGGCACGTGGTCGGTGGCCGACTGGAATGCGCAGTGCACCGAGGCCATGAACCAGGACCTCAACAGCCCCGTGCTCATCGCCCAGCTATTTGAGGCTGCCAAGGCCGTGACCCTGGACCAAAAAGACCCGCAGGTGCTGGGAACTGAAGGAGCGGCTGAGCTCCTCCACTCGATGGAAACCTGGCTGTTCAGCGTGCTCGGCTTGGCGCCCGAATCCCACTCCGGCAACGCCAAGTACCAACAGGCCCTCGACGCCGCCATGTCGGTGGTCCTCGACGTGCGCCGCAAAGCGCGCGAAACCAAGGACTGGACTACGAGCGACGCCCTGCGCGAAGCGCTCTCGCGCGGTGGAATCGTGGTGCAAGACGGCCCCGAGGGCAGCAGCTACCGCGTCGAATGAAGCGCGGACTGACTTGGTTGGTTTCTGCGCCCCTGCTGGCGCTGGTCGGCCTCTACAAGTACGTCATTTCGCCGTTCACGCCCCCGAGCTGCCGCCACTACCCCACGTGTTCAAGCTACGCCGGCGAGGCGGTTCGGGAATGGGGTCCGTGGAAGGGTTCGTGGCTGGCCCTCAAGCGCATCAGTCGATGCCATCCGTGGGGCACGTCGGGAATCGACCCGGTGCCGAAAAAGTCCAACTCCGCGCCGAACGGCTGAGCAAGAAAACCTAACTTTAAGCCATGCTAGCCACCATCACTTGGGTTGCCGACCGCGGCATCGAACTCGGACCGCTGTTCGTGCGGTACTATCAGGTATTCTTTTTCCTAGGATTTTTCTTTGGGTACCGCTGGATGAAAAAAGTCTTCGTGAAGGAAGGCGTCGACTTGAGCATTTTGGACGCCCTTCTCTCGACCATGGTCGTCGCCACCGTCGTGGGGGCGCGGTTGGGCCACGTCTTCTTCTACGACTGGGGCTACTACCGAGAGCACGTCGCCGAGATTTTCATGCCGTGGAAGGGCGGGCTCGCCTCGCACGGCGCCGCCGTGTCCATCGTACTGGCCATGCTGTGGTTTGGCCAAAAGTACCTCAAGCCCATCGGCAAGTCGTCCCTGTGGATGCTGGACCGCGTGGTCATTACGGTCGCTTTGGCCGGAGCCTTTATCCGCCTGGGCAACTTCACCAACAGCGAGATTTACGGTCAGCCGCAGAATTCCGCGCTCGAGACCGTGTTTGTGCGGAACATCACCGACTATGTGGAGCGCTACTTTGCCCGCGACGTCGCCGAAGTCCAGTACGTGGCGACGGGCAACCACCTGCAAACCGACAGCTTGAAGCTGCCGGAATACGAACTGCGCTTCACCCCGACGGCCAACGCCAGCCTGGACGGCGTGCAGTCCATGGTCGAGCTCTACCTCGAGCCGCTCGTCAACCGCCAAACCACCGACAACCGCCACCTTTACCTGCCCCAAGACCAGCTGGTCCGCGAGGAAGGCGGGGCTTACGTGCTGACGGCCTACGGCATTCCGCGAGCGCCGAGCCAGCTGTACGAGGCCCTGGCTTATGCCTTGATTTATGTCCTTCTGCTCGTGCTCTTTCAGCGGGGCGCTGCGGCCCGCGAAGGCCAGATTTTTGGGGTGTTTCTGACGGCTGTATTCGGATTTCGCTTCGTCATTGAGTTCATCAAGGCCAACCAAAAAGACTTCGAGTCGGGCATGGATTGGAACATGGGGCAGTGGCTCAGCATTCCGCTCGTCGTGGCGGGGTTGTTTTTCTTGGTTCGAAGCCTGAAAACCCCAAAATCTGCATCATGAACCGCACGCTGATTATGCGGGTGGGCGGAATTCTGCTCGCCCTCGCCCTTTTGGGACTGGTAGTCCCCGTGGTGCTTTCGTGGTTTGGCCCCGGGGGACCTGAAATGGGTACGCCGGAGGTTCCGGTTCCCCAAGAGGCCTACGAGCCGCCGTTCACCCCAGAAGCTTCAGGGGCCTTTGTCGCCGCCAACGGCGATACGCTGGCCTCCTTCGTCCTCGAGCTGGCCGAGAGCACGGCCGAAACCACCCAAGGAATGATGTACCGCCGCAGCGTGCCCGAAGGCACCGGGATGCTCTTCATCATGCCCGACGAACGCTACCAGAGCTTTTGGATGCGCAACACCTACGTCCCCCTCGACATCATTTACCTCAGCGAGGCCGGAACGGTGGTCAGCATCCAAGCTAATGCCCAACCCATGAACGAGACGCCGCTGCCCTCTGAAGGCCCAGCTAAGTACGTGCTTGAAATTGCCGGCGGATCCTCTGCCAACCTAGGAATTACCCCCGGAACCAACTGGATATGGAAGCGAAACTAAAAACGACCCTGCTTGCCTTGACGCTCCACGTGGGGCTCTGGGCCCAAGCCCAATGGACGGTCACGTCGATCACCAAAGCCGACGGCACGAGCAATTGGGCCTGCGAGCCCTCGGTAGCCGTGGATCCCAACGGCAAAAGCGTCTACTTGGGCAACGTGCTCAACCAGCTGCACCGAAATCCGCGCAACGGGGCACCGGACGCCTGGATTCGCAACCAAGGACTCACCTCGTCGATGGGCGTATACGGCGACCCCATTCTCGCCCACGACTACACCGGCCGCCTGTACTACCTGCACCTCGCTGATCCAAGCGGCAAAGGGCGCGCGGGCGAAACTTGGCTCGACCGCATCGTAATCCAATGGAGCGACGACCGCGGAAAAACCTGGTCCGACGGAGCGGGAATTGGGCACAATCCGCCCAAAGACCAAGACAAAGAGGGCATTGCCATCGACCCCGCTACGGGCACCTTAAACGTTTCGTGGACGGAGTTTGACGCGTACGGCAAAAAGGAACCCGAGTTCCGCTCGCGGATTCGCTTCAGCCAGAGCTACGACCGCGGCGCCACCTGGTCTCCCGCGGTCACCGTTTCCAACCGCGAGGGAAATTGCATCGACGGCGACCAAACCCCCGAAGGCGCGATTCCCGTTGCCGACCCCATGGGGGGCGTGGCCGTAGTATGGTCCTACAACGACACGGTTTGGATGAATCGTTCGGACGACGACGGCGCCCTGACGTGGCGGCCCATGGACCAGCCGATTGCGTACCAACGGGGCGGATGGGCCCACGAGATTCCGGCCCTGGGCCGGGCCAACGGCATGCCCATTTCGTTTTTTGCGCCCGACGGCGCCTGGCACCTCGTGTTTGGCGAGCAAGACAGCACGGGATCTTGGGTTAGCCATTCCCGTTCCACCGACCGCGGCGAGACCTGGTCCGCCAGCCGTCGCCTCCCGATGCCCGACAGTGTGGAGCACCACTTCATGCCCTGGTTCGCGGTGGATTCGCGCAGCGGTTCGCTTCACGTGCTGGCGTACGGGCAAACGGGGAACCTCCAGACCCAAGCTTGGGTGCACCGCTCCGACGACGGGGGCAAAACGTGGTCCGCCACCCCCCTGAGCACCCCCTTTGTGCCCACACCTAAGCGCTTTTTTGGCGACTACTCGGGCATCGTCGCGCGCAACGGCGAAGTGCACGCCGTTTGGACGGAGCAGCGTGAGGGCGTCAATGAGCTGGTCTACGGGCGGTTTGCCGACCCGGCGAACGACGCGACGACGACGACCGACCCGATTCCATCCAAAAAACGCAGCCGCAAATGAACTTGCTTCTGGCATCCACCTCAACCGTGCACGGCGCTCCCTACCTGAGCTACCTGCGCGACGAGTGGGCGTCATTTTTTGCGCAGCGTCTCGTAGTGTTTGTTCCCTACGCCCGCCCCGGCGGCATGAGTTGGGACGACTACACGGCGCGACCCAAGGCCGTTTTTGCTGAAGCGGGCATCACCCTGAAGGGCGTACACGAATTTGCCTCAGTGGCCGAAGCCGCTCAGGCGGCCGAAGGATGGTTTGTCGGAGGGGGAAACACCTTTGTCCTGCGCCGCACCCTCGACGAAACCGGCCTGACTCCGTTCCTGGATGCCAGCGTGCGCGGCGGAGCACCCTACATGGGCAGCAGCGCGGGAATCAACCTCGCGGGAATAAGCATTGGCACCACCAACGACATGCCCGTCGTCGAGGTTCCCACCCACCAAGCCATGGGCTGGCTGCCCTTCAACCTCAATCCGCACTACCTCGACCCGGTGCCCGGCAGTACCCACATGGGCGAAACGCGGGAGCAGCGCATCGCCGAGTTTCACGTATTCAACCCCCAGCCCGTGGTCGGCTTGCGCGAAGGCAGTTGGATCCATTCCGACGGGCAGCACCACGTCCTGCACGGCCCCCACTCGGCGCGGATTTTTCGCGCCGGAATGCCGCCTTTTGAGGCGCAACCCGGTCTGCTCGCCGTCTAGAAATTCCTACCTTTGCGGGGTGCGCAAAGCGATATTGATCATTCTCGACGGTTGGGGACTGCCCGCCGACCCGTCCGTCTCGGCCATTGACCTCGGATCCACCCCTTTTTACGACGGTCTTTATGCCGCATACCCGCACAGCCAGCTCGAAGCGAGCGGTCGCGCGGTGGGCCTACCCGACGGCCAAATGGGCAACTCTGAGGTCGGCCACATGAACCTCGGCGCCGGCCGCGTGGTGTACCAAGATCTGGTGCGCATTGACGTGGCCCTCGAAGACGGTTCGTTCGCCGCTAATCCGGTTTTTTCGGACCTGGCTCAGCGCGGAGCCTCCGGCCAGCGCATCCACCTTCTTGGCCTGGTCAGCGACGGCGGCGTACACAGCCACATTGCGCACTTCAAGGGCATCCTCAGCGAGCTCGCCAAGGCCGGCGCCCGCGAGGTGTACGTCCACGGATTCACCGACGGCCGCGACACCGACCCCCAGAGCGGACAGGGATTTGTCGCCGACCTGGAAGCCCACATGGCGCTCACTACCGGTCGGCTGGCCAGCCTTACCGGCCGGTACTACGCCATGGACCGCGACAAGCGCTGGGAGCGCGTCAAAATCGCCTACGACGCCCTCGTCCACGGCCACGGTACGCCCTGGTCCGGCTCAGGAAGCGCGGCCCTCGCGGCGTCCTACGCCCAGTGAACCACCGACGAGTTCCTGCTTCCGCACGTGCTGGACCCCAACGGATGCATTCGCCCCGGCGACGCCGTCTTCTTCGTGAACTACCGAACTGACCGCGGCCGCGAGCTCACCCAGGCGCTCAGCCAAGGCGGCCTCGAGGCCGAAGGAATGCGCTCCCTCGAGGGACTGCACTTCGTGACCCTTACCCGCTACGACGCCACGTTCAAGGGCATCAACGTGGTTTTTGAAAAAGACAACCTCAGCGACACCTTAGGTGAAGTCCTGGAACGGGCGGGGAAAACCCAAATCCGCATTGCCGAAACCGAAAAGTACCCCCACGTTACGTTTTTCTTTTCGGGAGGCCGCGAAGAACCGTTTGAGGGCGAGTCGCGCATTCTGCGGGCTTCTCCCAAAGTGGCCACCTACGACCTGCAGCCCGAAATGAGCGCCTTTGAGCTGCGCGACGCCTTAATCCCCGAGCTGGCCAGCGGTCGTCCCGATTTCGTCTGCCTGAACTTCGCCAACCCCGACATGGTGGGCCACACGGGAGTTCTCGAGGCCGCCATTCAAGCCTGCGAAGTGGTGGACCAGTGCGCGCAAGCGGTCACTGAGGCGGCCCTTGAGCACGGCTACAGCGTGTTCCTTTTGGCGGACCACGGAAACGTCGACTGCATGCGCAATCCCGACGGCAGCCCCCATACCGCCCATACGACCCGGCCCGTTCCGTTTTTCCTCGTTTCGCAGGAAGCCAAGTCCATTCAAGGCCTGGCCAACGGGGTACTCGGCGACGTCGCCCCGACCATCTTGGATTGGATGCAGGTTCCGCAACCCGCCGCCATGACAGGCCAAAGCTTGATCATCCGATGATCGTCCTGAAGTCCGCCGACGAAATCGCCCTGATGCGCGAGTCCGCGCAGCTCGTGTCGCGCACCCTGGGCATGCTCGCTTCAGAGATTAAGCCCGGCGTGACCTCGCTCCATCTCGACCGCCTTGCGGAGGCCTACATTCGCGACCATGGCGGAATTCCCGCGTTCCTGGGCATGTACGGATTCCCCAACACCCTCTGCATGTCGCGCAACGAACACGTGGTGCACGGCATTCCCAACGACCTTCCGCTCGAAGAAGGCGACATCATCTCCGTGGACTGCGGCGTGCTGATGAACGATTTCTACGGCGACCACGCGTACACGTTTGAAGTGGGCGAAGTGGCCCCCGAGACCCGCAAGCTCCTCGAAGTAACCAAGGCGTCGCTCTACCTCGGTATTGACGCCATGCGCCGTGGCAACCGCGTGGGCGACATCGGCCACGCCATCCAAAAGCACTGCGAGCGCGAGGGCTACGGAGTGGTGCGCGAACTCGTCGGCCACGGACTAGGACGCAAGCTGCACGAAGACCCCCAGGTACCCAACTACGGGAAGCGCGGAACGGGCAAGCTCCTCCAGGACGGAATGGTGCTGGCCATTGAACCCATGATCAACCAGGGGACGCACCGCGTGCGCCAACTCAAAGACGGCTGGAGCATCGTCACCGGCGACCAAAAGCCGTCGGCACACTTTGAGCACGACGTGGCCCTGGTGGACGGACGCCCAGTGGTGCTTTCCACCTTCAACTACATTTATGAGGCCTTAGGGCTTCCCCAAAACGACCCTGTTTTCGCATGATTCGCTGGGCCCTTCGTTGGATTCCGCGGCCGTGGCTCATTCGCTTGAGTGCCCCGTTGCGCGCCCTGGCCCCGCTGCTCTACGCCGGGTCCAAGTACACTGACCCCATTGACGGCCGGTCCTACCGCACGTTTCTTCCCTACGGCTACGGCGGAGCCATTCGGCCCGAAGTGCTGGCCCCCGGCACCCATTCGCTCGAACGCCACCGACTCCTGTGGCTTTACCTTCAGCGCTACAGCACCTTTTTCACCCAACCGGGCGAACTCCTTCACATCGCCCCCGAGCAGTGCTTCTACCACCGGTTTAAGGCCCTGCCCCACCTCAAGGTGCTCACGGGAGACATTGAGTCCCCCTTGGCCGACCTTCACTTTGACCTGCACCACATTCCCCTGGAGGACCACCGATTCGACGTAGTGCTCTGCAACCACGTACTGGAGCACGTGACCGACGACGCCCAGTGCCTTAGCGAACTGTACCGCGTCATGAAGCCGGGCGGATGGGGCATTTTCCAAATTCCCTGGATCGCCGGGCGCCTCACCACCGACGAAGATCCCAGCCTAACCGACCCCCGCGAACGCGAACGCCGCTTTGGCCAGTACGACCACGTGCGCATGTACGGAGAGGACTACGCCGACCGACTCGCCGCCGCAGGCTTCCGAGTGGAGCGCATCGACCTTGCCGACCGGATTCCGGCCGAAGAATATGCGCGCTACCGCCTCCCCGTGGGCGAGCCGCTCTTTGTGGTTCACAAGCCCACGGCCTAAGCACCTCGAAGCAACAAAAAAGCCCGCTTGCGCGGGCTTTTGTACTTATCGAGGCAGCGGGAACTATCCGAGAATCCCCGCGAGCTCCTGAGCCATTTTGTGCTCTTCCTCTTGGGCAAGCAACGGATCCACCAGGATACGTCCCGAATGCTCGTCAATCGTGATCTTCTTGCGCTGGGCAATTTCCATTTGGCGCTGCGGCGGAATCGTGAAGAAGGATCCCGCTGAGGCTCCGCGCTCAATGCTCACTACGGCCAGGCCGTTGCGAACCTTGCCGCGGATGCGGCGGTAGGCGCCGAGCAGGCGGTCGTCGCCCACAACGGCCGACAGCGTTTCGCTCTTGGCCAGCAGCAATTCCTCTTCGCGCTGCGTCTCGGCGATGATCGTATCGAGCTCGTTTTTCTTGAACTCCAGGTGGCTCTTGCGCTCGCTGAGCTTGCCTTCCACCGAATTCAAGGCGAGGGTCTTGTTCTCCAACGAAGCTTCAAACTCGCGAATGTGCTTTTCGGCCAACTGAATTTCAAGCTCTTGGAACTCAATCTCCTTGGCGATGGCGTCAAACTCGCGGTTGTTGCGCACGTTCTTCTGCTGCTCTTCGTACTTGGCGATCTTCTCTTGGCAGTTCTTGATCATGAGCTTGTGGCCCTTGATTTCGGTCTTCGCCTGGTTGATGTCCTCTTGCACTTTCGCAAAACGGGTCTCCAATCCGGCGATTTCATCCTCCAGATCTTCTACCTCAAGCGGAAGTTCGCCGCGAAGGCTGCGGATTTCGTCGATGCGGCGATCGACAATTTGCAAGCTGTACAGCGCGCGAAGTTTGTCCTCAACTGAGGTGGTCGCAGCGTTTGATGCAGGTGACTTTTTAGCCATGGTGGTGGTATGTACGAACGGGACGGTTGTCCGACTCCGAAATTAGGACTGCAAAAGTAACAAATTCTGAGCGAATAGCCTCGGCCCAATCGTGAACGAAGGGCCATTCGCTCGGACCGTGCCCCACATCCACGAGTACCACGTCGCCCGGAGGGTCCTGAAACCCATGGTACTTCAGGTCGCCCGTAACCAACACGTCCGCTCGAGCCGCGGCAGCGGCGCCCACGAAATCAGCACCCGACCCGCCGCAAACCGCCACCCGGTGCACCCGGCGGTCCAGCGGAACGTTTCGGTAGTTCAGTGCGCTCGTCCCCAAAGACTCCGCGCACCGAGCCAAAAACTCCGAAAGCACCAGGGGCTCGGGGAGCATTCCCACCGCGCCATAGCCCGCGTCGGGCCAATCGTTGCGCAGCGAAATCCACGAATGCGCCACGACCTCATAGGGGTGCGCCGCGCAGACCGCCCGATGAACCGCCGACTGCAGCGTTACGGGCACCGTAAACTCGAGGCGGAGCTCCGCGACCGATTCGCGGGTGCCCACCGAACCCAAAAAGGGCTGAGCCCCGATCGTCGGGCGGAACGTGCCTGTGCCCTCGCCCGCGAAATGGCATTGGTCGTAGGATCCGATCGACCCCGCCCCAGCGGCAAAGGCCGCATCGGCGACCGCAGGCGCATGATCCTTGGGGACGTACACGACGTACTGCAGCAGGGCATTCTCCTTAGGCTGAAGGATTTGCGGATCCGTGATTCCCAATCGGCGGGCCAGCGAAAAGCTCACTCCGCCCTTGATCTGATCCCAGTTCGTGTGTCCGGCGTACAGCGCCACGCCGTGCTTCAGCGCCAAGGCCACGCTTCGCTCCACGGCATTGCTGCCGGTCAAGCGCTTGAGGCCTTTAAACAGGAGCGGGTGGTGGCTCAGTACCACGTTGCAGCCGCGCTCCACCGCCTCGGCAATAACCGCCTCGTCGGCATCTAGACAGCACAGCACCCCGGTGACCTCCTGCTGCGGATCGCCCACGTGCAGCCCGCAATGGTCCCAGGATTCCTGCAAGGAAAGGGGTGCTTTGGCCTCAAGCCAGCGAATGAGCTCGTTCAACTTCATAGGCTGCAAAGAAACAAAAAAGGCCGCCCGGATGGGCGGCCTTTAGCCATACTGGACGGCGCGGAATTACTCCTTGCCTTCCATCTCTTCTTTGAGGCGAGCCAAGCTGTCGAGGTCACCCAAGGTGGCCTTTTCCACTTGCGCATTGATCGACTGTACGGTCGTCTTTGCTCCGGCGCCTTTGGCAGCGCCCTTCTTGCCTTTTCCGCCTTCTGACGCATCTTCAGCCACGCCGCCTTTGAACGACTGCGTGTGCGACACCAAAATGCGGCGCGAATCACGGTTGAATTCAATCACGCGGAACTCCAGCTCCTCACCTACGGCAATGCTCGAATTGTCTTCTTTGCTTGCGTGGCGCGGAGGACAGTAGGCCTCAATCTCTTGGTTCGGGAACCAAATGTTGAATCCTTTGTCGGCCGTCGACTTCACGGTTCCCGTGTGGCTGCTGCCTACGGCGAACACGTCCTCGAGGTTGTCCCAAGGGTTCTCGTTCACTTGCTTGTGTCCAAGGCTCAGGCGGCGGTTGTCCACGTCGATGTCGAGCACTTTTACTTCGAGCTCGGCACCTACTGAGGTGAACTCGCTCGGGTGCTTCACCTTCTTCAGCCACGAAAGGTCGCTGATGTGGATCAGTCCGTCAATGCCCTCCTCCAGCTCAACGAATACGCCGAAGTTGGTGAAGTTGCGAACCTTGCCGGTGTGCTGCGAGCCAACCGGGTACTTCGCCGTGATGCTCGCCCAGGGATCGGGCGTGAGTTGCTTAATGCCCAGGGACATTTTGCGCTCTTCGCGGTCGATTGAGAGAACCGAAGCCTGAACTTCGTCGCCCACCTTAAAGAAGTCTTGGGCTGAACGAAGGTGCGATCCCCAGCTCATTTCTGAAACGTGCACCAGACCTTCTACGCCCGGAGCCACTTCGATGAACGCGCCGTAGTCCGCGAGAACCACCACTTTACCTTTGATGGTGTCGCCAGCTTGGATGCTGGAATCAAGGGCATCCCAAGGATGAGCTGAAAGCTGCTTGAGGCCCAGCTGAATGCGCGTCTTGGCTTCGTCGAAGTCCAAAATAACGACGTTCAGCTTCTGATCGAGCTCGACCACCTCTGACGGGTGGTTGATGCGGCTCCACGAAAGATCGGTAATGTGAACCAGTCCGTCGACGCCACCGAGGTCGATGAACACGCCGTAGCTGGTGATGTTCTTGACCACACCTTCGAGCACTTGACCCTTCTCGAGCTGACCGATGATCTTGCGCTTTTGCTCCTCGAGGTCGGCCTCAATAAGGGCTTTGTGCGAAACCACCACGTTCTTGAACTCGTGGTTGATCTTAACGATCTTGAATTCCATGGTCTTGTCGACGTAGATGTCGTAGTCGCGAATCGGCTTGACGTCGATTTGCGATCCGGGCAAGAAGGCCTCCAGACCAAATACGTCGACGATCATACCGCCCTTGGTGCGGGCCTTCACGTAACCTTGTACGATTTCTTCGGCTTCGAAGGCCTCGTTTACGCGGTCCCAAGCCTTGATCGAGCGGGCCTTGCGGTGCGAAAGCACGAGCTGTCCCAGCTTGTCTTCTTGCTTGTCCACCAAAACCTCTACTACGTCGCCTACTTTGAGGTCGGGGTTGTAGCGGAATTCGTTCAGCGAAACCACGCCTTCAGACTTAGACGAAATGTCGATGATGGCATCGCGGTCGGTCAACTGAACGACTACGCCGTTAACCACTTGGTGCTCTACCGAGGTCACCAGAGTAGCCTCGTACAGCTGCTCCAGGGCTTTGTGCTCTTCGCTGCGCGCACCGTATCCTGATTCGTACGCGTCCCAATCAAAGGTTACGTCTTCTTCTTCGGTATCGAGTTCGAGCACGAGCTCCTCTTCGTCGGCAAGGTCTTCAGCCACCTCTACGGCAACGGCTTCAACGGTTTCAACGGTTTCAACTTCGGGGGTTGCCTCCACTTCAGCGGCGGCTTGTTCTTGGATTTGGCCCTCCAATTCGGGATTTAGCTCTTCAGACATGAGCTTGAGGTCTTGTATCTGGCGCCCAGAAAGGACTTAGGCACAGCGCGCAGAGACGTTAGGTATCAAATCCCTCGTTGGCGTCCTTTCGCAACGCGTACCAAAAAGGGACCGCAAAGGTAGGTAAAATCCGCGCTCAATCAACGAATTAAAACAAAAAAAGCCCCGATGAACTCGGGGCTTGGAATGCGCCATTCCGTCGATTAGGCGTTGAATTTTTGCTTGAGGAGCGCGGTCGTCGTCGAATCGGGTCGCTCGATCGGCATCGCCAGCGCACGGTCCCAAATCAAATTCGCCAAAACGCCCAGCGAGCGAGAAACACCAAACAGCACCGTGAAGAAGTCGTACTCCACCATGCCATAGTGCATCAGCAGCTGCCCGCTGTGGGCGTCGACGTTCGGATACGGGTTTTTGACTTTACCGGTCGCCTCCAGGATGCCGGGCACCACCTCAAAGATGTTGCTCACCACCTTGAACAAGGGATCCTCGGGCATGTGCTTCTGCGCAAACTCACGCTGCGCCATGTAGCGCGGGTCGGTCTTGCGCAGCACGGCGTGCCCAAATCCCGGCACCACCTTGCCGCTGGCCAAAGTCTGGTGCACGTACTGAGCAATTTGGTCCTTCGTGGGCTCTTGCGTGCCCAATTCCTCGAGCATTTCCAGCGTCCACTTAATTACCTCTTGGTTGGCCAGTCCGTGGAGCGGACCCGCCAAACCGTTCATCCCCGCGGCAAAGCTCTGGTAGGCGTCACTCAGTGCGGACCCCACCAAATGCACGGCGTGCGCCGAAACGTTTCCGCCTTCGTGGTCCGAGTGGATGGTCATGTACAAGCGCATCAGCTCGCGGAACTCTTCGTTCTCGTACCCCAGCATGTGGGCAAAATTGCCGGCCCAGTCGAGCTTGGCCGGGGCGACCGCCGGGGCCGACGCTCCGCGAGGCAGGATCGTCTGGTGAGCACCACGCCGGATGTGCCGAGACCCGACGACGCGTATCCCGAGCCCCAGAAGGAGGCGCCCGGCGAGCGCGATGCGCTGGCGGCCTTGAACACGTGCTGCGGAACAATCGCCCGGCGTGCCCAGCTGTTGCTCAAGCGGCGCACGTCGTCGTCGTCGGGCATTTCGTTCATCAAAATCAGGTGGAACAAGCCCTCGGGAAGCGGCTCCGCTCCGCCCGGGTACTTCGGCAGTTTGGCCTGAAGCTCGGGGATGCTGTAGCCCCTGAAGCGAATGCCTTCCTGGGAATCCAACTTTGACGTCTCGCAAATCAAGGCCGTCATGCCGCGCATGCCCTGATATACCTGGGCCACCGTGATTTCGCCCAAGCTGTCGTCGCCGTGCTTGGCGAGGAAGGCCTTTATTTCGGCCTGTGCCGGGGCAATCTTGGTGGCAAAATGTTCTTTAATCCGATCCATTATCAAGGGGTTGTTTTGTCGGTTACTTAAAATTCGATCCCGGGTACACGCCCGTCGCGCCCAGCATTTCTTCGATGCGCAGGAGCTGGTTGTACTTCGCCATGCGGTCGGAGCGCGAAGCCGAGCCCGTTTTGATTTGTCCGGTGTTCAGGGCCACCGCCAAATCGGCAATGGTCGAGTCCTCCGTCTCGCCCGAGCGGTGCGACATGATGCACGTCATTCCGTTGCGCTGCGCCTTCTGCACCGTGGCGATGGTTTCGGTCAGGGTTCCGATTTGGTTCACTTTCACCAAGACCGAATTCGCGGCCTTGCATTCGATTCCCTTGGTCACGCGGTCGACATTGGTCACAAACAAGTCGTCGCCCACAATTTGCACGCGGCCTCCAATGGCGGAATTCAATTTGGACCAGCCGCTCCAATCGTCTTCAGCCAAGCCGTCTTCAATCGAAAGAATGGGGTACTTATCTACCCATTGGGTCCAGTAGGCCACCACTTCGTCGGTGGTCATCGTGGCTCCGCCCGACTTCTTGAAGGTGTACAGGCCCGTTTTTTCATCGTACAGCTCGGTCATGGCCGCATCCATGGCAATAAAGAGGTCCTTACCCGCGGTAAATCCTGCCTTGTGAATGGCTTCCAGAACCGTCTCAATGGCTTCTTCGTTGGAGCGAATGTTGGGGGCAAATCCGCCCTCGTCGCCCACGTTGGTGCTGTAGCCCTTCGACTTCAGAACCGACTTGAGGTGGTGGAACACTTCGGTGCCCATCTGAAGACCTTGACTGAAGCTGGTCGCGCCGACCGGCATCACCATGAACTCCTGGAAATCGATGGCGTTGTCGGCATGCGCTCCGCCATTGAGAATGTTCATCATGGGCACCGGAAGCGTGCGGGCCGTCACGCCCCCGACGTACTGAAACAAGGGAAGCCCGCTCGCCTGAGCTGCGGCGCGGGCCGCAGCGAGCGAAACCGCAAGAATCGCGTTCGCCCCAAGACGGGCCTTGTTGGGCGTTCCGTCGGCCTCGAGCATCGCCATGTCGATCTCGGCTTGGTCGGTCACCTCGAGTCCCACCACGGCTTGAGCCAGCTCGGTGTTCACGTGCTCCACGGCGCGAAGCACGCCCTTGCCCAGGTACGTGCGCGCGTCGCCGTCGCGAAGTTCCACGGCCTCGTGAGCACCCGTAGACGCCCCTGAGGGCACCGCGGCGCGGCCAAAATGGCCTGAGTCGGTGATGACGTCCGCTTCAACTGTGGGGTTTCCGCGGGAATCTAAAATTTGGCGAGCGTAGACAGAAGTAATCGTAGGCATGTTAAGCAGGGATAGGTTGGTTCATTAACGCAACGAATTCATCAAAGAGGTATTGGGCATCGTGCGGGCCCGGAGAAGCCTCTGGGTGGTACTGCACGCTAAATGCAGGCACGTCCGTTCGGCGGATTCCCGCCACCGTGCCGTCGTTCAAGTGAACATGGGTCAACTCCACGTTGGGAGCGGCCTGGACGTCGTCCATAGAAACCGCAAACCCGTGGTTTTGGGACGTGATTTCGCCCTTTTCGGTGCGGAGGTTTTTCACCGGATGGTTAATCCCCCGGTGGCCGTTGTGCATCTTGTAGGTACGGAGTCCCGAGGCCAAAGCAATCATCTGGTGCCCCAAGCAAATTCCGAACGTCGGTTTGCCCGAAGCCAAAATTTGGCGGACCGTTTCGATGACTTTGGGGCTGGCCGCAGGATCTCCAGGGCCATTGGACAGAAAGTACCCGTCGGGGCGGTCCGCCGAAAGCACCTCAAAGGGCGTATCGTACGGGTGCACCGTGACACGGCAGCCGACGCGCACGAGGTTGCGCAGGATGTTCCGCTTCACGCCCAAGTCAAGTGCCGCTACATGAAAGGCGGCGTCGGGCGCTCCCACGGTGTAGGGCTCCTTCGTGCTTACCGCGGAGCACAGCTCCAGTCCTTCCATGTTGGGCGCGTCGGCCAAACGCTGCGCGGCCTGCGCAACGCTGAGCTCCGTAGTCACCACCGCATTCTGGGCGCCGAAATCGCGGATGTGCTGCACCAAGGCCCGGGTGTCCACCTCGGCCACCACGACCGACCCCCTCATGAAGTCGGCTAAACTGCGGTGCCCGCCGCGAACCCGAGAGGCTAGGTCGCTGAAATTCCGGCACACCAGACCCGCAATCTGAACGTCGGTCGACTCGTTTTCTTCGGGGGCTACGCCGTAGTTTCCGATGTGGGCCGTGGCCGTCACCATAATTTGGCCCTTGTAGCTGGGGTCGGTGAAAATCTCTTGGTAGCCGGTCATACCGGTATTGAAGCAAATTTCACCTACCGTAGTGCCGTCAATGCCCACCGAAACCCCCTCGAAGTAGGTCCCGTCCGCGAGAAGTACAAAGGCTTTTGAACTCATTTTCAATCGTTAAGAATTGGGCATAAAAAAAGGATAAGGGGCCTCCTTATCCTTTGCAAAGTACGAGCCAATCACGGTTTATTCCGCGTCGTTCGAATCGGTGTTTTCGGCTACTTCCGGAGCTTCCGGTGCAGCTTCAGCCGCAGGAGCCGGTGCGGCCGCCGCCGGGGCAGCAACCTTGGCGCGGCTACGGCGCGTGTTCTTCTTCGCCTCTTTCTTGGCGTTGGAGTAGATCTCGTTGAAGTCAACCAGCTCGATCATGGCCATCTCGGCGTTATCCCCCAAGCGGTTGCCCGTCTTGATGATGCGCGTGTAGCCACCGGGGCGGTCGCCCACCTTCACCGCTACCTCGCGGAAGAGTTCCGCAACGGCCTCCTTATTCTGAAGGTACGAGAACACCATACGGCGGTTGTGCGTGCTGTCGGACTTTGAACGGGTAACCAAAGGCTCCACGTACTTCTTCAGTTCCTTGGCCTTGGCCAACGTCGTATTGATTCGCTTGTGCGTAATCAACGAAGCCGCCATGTTGCTCAGCATCGCCTTGCGGTGCGAAGCCGTACGTCCTAAGTGATTAAATTTCTTGCCGTGACGCATGTCTTATTCTTTATCGAGTTTGTACTTGGTAACATCCATACCGAACGTCAAGCCGAGGCGAGCGACCAGCTCTTCCAGTTCAGTGAGTGACTTCTTTCCGAAGTTGCGGAACTTCATCAAATCTTGCTTCGTGTACGAAACCAAATCCGAAACGAGTTCCACCTCAGCAGCCTTCAAGCAGTTCAGGGCGCGAACGCTCAACTCCAATTCGGTCAGCGGACGGAGCAGGAGCTTGCGCATCTCCAGAACTTCTTCGTCGTAGGTCTCCGACTCCACCGCTACCTCTGCCTCGGCAACCATGCGGTCGTCGGTGAACAGCAGGAAGTGCTGAATCAGGATCTGGGCCGACTCGGTGAGCGCGTCCATCGGAGCGATGGAACCGTCGGTCTCGATGTTGAGCACCAACTTTTCGAAGTCCGTCTTCTGCTCCACGCGGAAGTTCTCCACCTCAAAGCTCACGTTCTTCATCGGCGTGTAGATTGAGTCCATGAAGATGGTGCCCACCGGCGCATCTACTTTTTTGTTCTCCTCAGCCGGAACGTATCCGCGACCCTTTTCAATCGTGAACTCCATTTCCAACTTGATCGAAGCGTCCATGTTGCAAATCACGAGGTCGGGATTCAGCACCTGGAAGTTGGTCAAAAACGCCGAGAGGTCGCCCGCTTTGAAGGCATCCTTACCCGAGATCACGACCTTGACGGTTTCGCCTTCAGTTCCCTCGATTTGGCGCTTGAAGCGAACTTGCTTCAAATTCAAAATCATCTCGGTCACGTCTTCGACTACACCTTTGATCGTAGAGAACTCGTGGTCTACACCTTGAATGCGCACGCTCGTGAATGCAAAACCCTCCAAAGAGTTCAGCAGAACGCGGCGCAGCGCGTTGCCCACGGTAAGTCCGAAACCGGGCTCCAAGGGGCGGAATTCAAACTGACCCAGGTTCTCAGACGTCGAAATGACGTGAACCTTGTCAGGCTTTTGGAAAGGAAGAATCGGCATAGCTTATTTCGAGTAGAGTTCGACAATCAGTTGCTCCTTGATGTTCTCCGGGATCATGTCGCGGGTGGGAACACTGAGCATTTTTCCGCTCATAGTGGCGGAATTCCACTGCATCCAAGGGTATTGGTCGGCGCGGGCTGAGCCCAAGCTGTTGGAAACGACCTCCAGCGACTTCGAACGCTCGCGAACGGCGATCTCGTCGTTCAGCGTCACAGAGTACGAGGGGATGTTCAGCACTTCACCGTTGACCGTAATGTGGCAGTGCGTCACCAATTGGCGCGCTGCACGGCGCGTGGGAGCAATACCCAAGCGGTATACGACGTTGTCCAGGCGGCGCTCGCAAAGCTGAAGCAGAACCTCACCGGTAATGCCCTTAGAACGCGAAGCGTGGTCAAACATGATGCGGAACTGGCGCTCCAGAATTCCGTAGGTGTACTTCGCCTTCTGCTTTTCAGCCAGCTGTACAGAGTATTCGCTCTTCTTGCCGCGCTTGCGCTGGAAGCCGTGCTGCCCCGGGGGGTAGTTGCGCTTATCCAGTGAGCGATCCGGACCAAAGATGGGTTCGCCAAAACGACGGGCGATTTTCGTAACAGGACCTCGGTAACGTGCCATTTCTTTCTGCTTCTTTTAACTAATTACTATACGCGACGGCGCTTGGGCGGACGGCATCCGTTGTGCGGAATGGGCGTGATGTCCACGATTTCCGTCACTTCAATACCCGTGTTGGCGAGGCTGCGGATGGCGCTTTCGCGACCGTTGCCCGGACCTTTTACGTACACCTTCACCTTGCGAAGACCTGCCTCCATCGCTACACCCGCAGCTTGCTCTGCAGCAACCTGAGCGGCGTAGGGCGTGTTCTTCTTCGAACCGCGGAAGCCCATCTTGCCGGCCGACGACCACGAGATCACTTGACCCTGGGTGTTCGTCAACGCAATGATGATGTTGTTGAACGTAGTGCTGATGTGCGCTTCGCCCACCGACTCCACTTTAACCTTCCGCTTCTTCGTAGTCTTCGCGGATTTTGTATTCTGTTTTGCCATCGCTTCTAACGCTTAATGCTTATTTAGTTGCCTTCTTCTTGTTTGCTACCGTCTTGCGCTTACCCTTACGAGTACGGCTGTTGTTCTTGGTACGCTGACCGCGCAACGGAAGTCCCAGACGGTGGCGAATGCCGCGCTGGCATCCGATGTCCATAAGGCGCTTAATGCTCATCGAAACCTCGGAACGGAGCTCGCCTTCCACCTTCATGCTTCCCGTGATGAAGTCACGGATGAGCTGGAGCTGCTCGTCAGTCCAATCTTGAACCTTGATGTTGACATCTACGCCAACCGTAGTCAGAATCTCTTTCGCTTTGGAGCGACCGATTCCGTAGATGTAGGTCAAGCCGATTTCACCGCGCTTGTTCCGGGGGAGGTCAATACCTGCAATACGTGCCATTATTCTATTCGGATTGGATTAGCCCTGACGCTGCTTGAGCTTCGGATTTTTCTTGTTAATGATGTACAAGCGGCCTTTGCGGCGGACAATTTTGCAGTCCGCGCTGCGCTTTTTGAGGGATGCTCTAACTTTCATCGGTTGCGATTAAAACTTCAGTTTAGTAGCGGTAAACAATTCGTGCTTTGGTCAAATCATACGGAGACAACTCCAACTTCACCCGATCTCCTGGCAAAAGCTTGATGTAGTGCATCCGCATTTTGCCCGAGATGTGCGCGGTAACGACGTGGCCGTTTTCCAGCTCCACACGAAACATCGCGTTAGAGAGGTTTTCGGTAATCGTACCGTCTTGGGAGATCGCGCCTTGCTTCGACATGGACTTAGATTGATTCGGGATTGCGACCGCGAATGCGGCCCCCTTCCATCAAGCCATCGTAGTGGCGGTTCAACAAGTAGCTCTCGATTTGCATCAGCGTATCCAGAACTACACCCACGATAATCAGCAGTGAAGTACCGCCGTAAAACTGAGCCCAGGTCATGCTCACTCCAAAATTCATCAGCACCGCCGGGAGAATCGCGATTCCAGAAAGCAGCAGGGCTCCGGGAAGCGTGATCTTCGCCAAAACGTCGTCGATGAACCGCGCCGTGTCGCCTCCGGGCTTCACCCCGGGAATGAATCCACCGTTGCGCGTAAGGTCGTCGGACATCTGCGTCGAGTTAATCTGGATGGCCGTGTAGAAGTAGGTGAACACCAGGATCAGCACCACGAACACGAAGTTGTACCAGAAGCCCTGGATGTTGCCAAAGAGGTCCACCATCCACGAAGTGCCTTCGCCCGTAAGCCCGGCGTACTGAACGACCGTCAGCGGGATGAACATCAGCGCTTGGGCGAAGATGATCGGCATTACGCCCGATGCGTTCACCTTGATGGGCAGGTAGCTGCGACCAAGGGACTTGGAACTTCCGCCGGCCACGCGCTTCGCGTACTCCAAGGGAATTTGGCGTACGGCTTGAGTCAAGGCAATTGCGAAGAGGATCACCAAGTACAGCGCGACCATTTCCAGCAGGAAGACGATCCAACCTCCGCCCGCGGGGCTCAGCTGGGTAACCAACTCTTGAAGGAACGACTGCGGGAACGAAGCGATGATACCGATCATGATCAGCAGCGAAATACCGTTGCCAATGCCCTTGTCGGTGATCTTCTCTCCGAGCCACATCGCGAAGATGGTGCCCGAAATCAACGTAATCCAGGCGCTAAACCAGAACAATTCGGTCGGCAGCGTCACCTGAACCCCTTGGTACATCAAGTTGGTGATGTAGCCCGGCGCTTGAGCGGCTACGACCAAAATGGTCAGGTAGCGGGTGATTTGGTTCAGCTTGCGGCGTCCTGACTCCCCTTCTTTCTGCATTTTGCTGATCGCGGGAATGGCGAGTCCGGCAAGCTGCATGAAGATGGATGCCGAGATGTAGGGCATAATTCCGAGCGCAAGGATTGAGGCGTTGGCAAACGCTCCGCCCGAAAACGCATTGATCAAGCCCACCAACCCCTCAGAGGCCTGGTTCTGCAGCTGATCCAAACTCGAGGGATCAATACCGGGCAAAACCACGTTCGAACCCAAGCGGTACACCAGAATCAAGCCAGCAGTCAGCGTGATTTTGTCACGCAGCTCCTGGATGGCCCAGATATTCTTAAAGGTTTCGATGAGCTTTTTCATTACTCGGTAACGTCTTGAAGAAGGCTAACGCTTCCGCCGGCTGCCGCGACGGCAGCGGCAGCTGACTGGCTGACCTTGTGAACGCGGAGCGTCAGGGCCGTCTTCACTTCGCCACGTCCCAACACTTTGATCAAATCGTTCTTGCCTGCGAGACCGAACTGAACCAGTTCAATCGGGCTGATTTCTTTGATGCTGTGGGTCGTAGCAAGTTGCTCGAGCACGTCGAGGTTGATGGCACGGAATTCCACGCGGTTCGGGTTCTTGAAACCGAACTTCGGAACGCGGCGCTGAAGCGGCATTTGACCACCTTCAAAACCGATTTTTTTGCTGTAGCCCGTGCGAGCCTTTTGACCTTTGTGACCAGCTCCGGCGGTTCCGCCGTTACCAGTACCCTCACCACGTCCGAGGCGCTTTTTGGTCTTCACTGCTCCAGGAGCAGGCTTGAGTTCGTGCAATGCTGCCATGATCGTTAGGCGTTTACTTCTTCAACTTTAACTAGGTGGTTCACTGCGCGAACCATTCCCAAGATTTGGGGGGTAGCCTCGTGCTCCACCGTTTGGTTCATCTTGCGAAGACCCAGGGCGGTCATGGTGGCCTTTTGGTACGGCGGACGGTCAATCGTGCTGCGCACCTTGGTTACTTTAATACGTGCCATGGATTCGAATATTAACCGTTGAACACTTTATCTAACGCGATTCCGCGCGTCTTGGAAACTTGCTTGGCGTCGCGCATCAAGTGAAGTGCTTCAAACGTAGCTTTTACCAAGTTGTGCGGGTTGGACGAGCCCTTGCTCTTGGCAAGAACGTCATGTACGCCTACACTCTCCAGCACCGCGCGCATGGCGCCGCCGGCGATTACTCCGGTACCGTGCGAAGCCGGGCGAAGGAACACGCGCGCACCGCCAAACTTGCCGTCTTGCTCGTGCGGAACCGTTCCTTTCAGGATCGGGAACTTGTACAAGTTCTTTTTCGCGTCTTCGATGCCTTTGGTAACGGCCTCGCTCACTTCTTTTGATTTGCCCAGTCCGTATCCGCCGATGCCGTTCTCGTCGCCCACCACCACGATGGCGGTGAAGCTGAAGGTGCGGCCTCCTTTGGTGGTCTTGGTAACTCGTTGAACCCCAACGAGGCGGTCAACCAGCTCAAGTCCGCTAGGCTTTACTTTTTTAGATGCAGTCTCTTTCATAACAGTCTTAGAAATTCAGGCCACCCTCGCGAGCACCCTCAGCCAATGATTTTACGCGTCCGTGGTACAGGAATCCTCCGCGGTCGAACGACACCGATTCAATGCCCTTGGCCTTGGCCATTTCGGCAATCTTCTTGCCTACTTGACGGGCTTGCTCCAGCTTCGATCCCGTTACGTCGCGGCCTGACTTCTTCAGTGAAGACGCAGCGCAAAGCGTAACCCCAGAGAGGTCATCGATGATTTGAGCGTAGATTTCCTTGCTCGAGCGGAACACTGCGAGGCGCGGGCGAGCGGCGGTACCTTCGACCACCTTGCGAACGCGCAGGTGAATGCGCTCACGACGAGTTAACGATTTTGTTGCCATAGTTTATTACTTCTTAGCACCTGATTTACCTGCCTTGCGGCGAACAATTTCACCCACGTAGCGCACCCCTTTGCCCTTAAAAGGCTCCGGCTTGCGAAGGCTGCGGATTTTGGAAGCCACCGCTCCGAGGAGTTGCTTGTCGAACGACGCAAGCTCCACGATGGGGTTCTTACCTTTTTCAGATACCGTGTTCAACTTTACTTCGCTCGGAATCTGCATCACGAAGATGTGCGAGTAACCCAGCGCCAACTCCAAGTTTTGACCTTGGTGCGATGCGCGGTAACCTACACCCACGAGTTCCAGGTTCTTGGCAAAACCTTGGGACACGCCCAAGATCATGTTTTGGATCAGGGCTCGGTACAGGCCGTGCTGGGCACGGTGCTCTTTTTGGTCAGAAGGACGAACTACGGTCAGTACATCACCCTCGCGCTCGAGCGTAATGTCTGAATTCACTTCCTGCGTCAAAGTGCCTAATTTGCCTTTAACGGTTACCACGTTTCCCGCGATCGTAAGCTCGACGCCTGCGGGAATGGTGATGGGGGATTTACCAACTCGTGACATGACTAATCCTTAGTAAACTACACAAACTACTTCGCCACCCACGTTTTGGGTACGCGCCTCTTTGTCGGTCATCATTCCGTGCGACGTGCTCACGATTGCGATACCCAAGCCGTTTTTCACACGGGGAAGCTCGTCGCTGCCCTTGAAGTTGCGAAGACCCGGACGTGAAACGCGGTCAATGCCGCGGATTACCGAGCGCTTAGACACCTTGTCGTACTTGAGGGCGACTTTGAGAAGACCTTGAGGACCAACCTCGTCTACTTTGTAGCTCTTGATGAAGCCCTGGTCCATCAAAATGCGCGCGATTTCCGCCTTCATTTTGCTGTTGGGAACCTCAACAACTGCGTGACCAGCCTTCGCTCCGTTGCGAATGCGCGTCAAAAAATCTGCAATGGGATCAGTATACATAACTAATTCGTTCTATTGAGGTTACCAGCTGCTCTTCTTAACTCCTGGGATCAGGCCGTTCAGGGCCATTTCGCGGAAGGTTACCCGTGAAATTCCAAACTGACGCATGTAGCCGCGGGGACGACCCGTGAGCTTGCACCGGTTGTGAAGGCGAACCGGAGAGGCATTCTTCGGAAGCTTTTGAAGGGCGTCGTAGTCGCCTGCTTCTTTCAGTGCGGCGCGCTTAGCAGCATACTTTGCAACCAGAGCTTCGCGCTTGCGCTCGCGCGCTTTCATTGATTCTTTTGCCATGACTTACTTCTTAAAAGGCATTCCAAAGTTTTGCAGAAGAGCTTTGCACTCTTTGTCGGTGTTCGCCGAGGTGACAAACGTGATGTCCATACCCGAGATTCGGTTGACCTTGTCGATCTCGATCTCCGGGAAGATGATTTGCTCCGTGATGCCGAACGTGTAGTTGCCACGTCCGTCGAAGCCGTCTTTCAGACCTTGGAAGTCGCGAATGCGGGGGAGCGAAGACACCAAAAGGCGATCAAAAAACTCGTACATGCGCTCTCCGCGGAGGGTAACGCGAACACCCACGGGCATTCCTTTGCGCAGTTTGAAGTTTGA
>JBEGTJ010000005.1:0-38362 GCA_041179465.1 Bacteroidota bacterium
TGCTCGGAACCCTCACTTGGGACGACGTGCGCCGCGCCCAGCGCCTCTCGCAACCCCCAAGCGTCATTCGCGACGCCATGTCAGGCATCGCCTACCAGGTGGACCTCAATTCGAGCATGGAAGACACCGTCAAGCGCGTCGAGCGCATGGATCAGTGGTACGTCCCCGTGATCGACAACGGCCTCTGGGTCGGATTCCTATCCAAAGCCAAACTCTTTGAGGTCTACCGCCGACGTCTTCGCGAGGTCAGCCAAGAAGCCTAAGACCCTGATCCGCCCTAATTCGGTTAAACAAGAAGTGGCGGATGCAATGCGTATTTTTACCGAATGCGCCTGAACATTTTTGCCTTCCTCGCCGTCGGATCCACGGCCCTCCTTGCCCAAAACCAACCCAAGTGGCTGGAACTTTGGAACGACCCCTCGTCCAACGTGTACGACGTCGTGCGCGAGTTTGACGCTGCCTTTGAGGGCAAAGCTGCCGAAAAGGGCAAAGGATGGAAGCAGTTCAAGCGCTGGGAGGCCTTCATGGATCCGCGGGTGTACCCGACCGGGCAGCGTCCGCAACCCAACTCCCTCTACCTCGGAATGCAGCAGGTTCAAAGCACCTGGGGCAGCAACTCGACCGGCGCCAGCGGCATCGGCCAGTGGACGCCCGTAGGCCCCTTTGACGGCAACCCGATTCAGGGCATCGGGCGCGTCAACACCGTAGCCTTCCACCCCACAGACCCCAACGTGATTTTTGCCGGGGCTCCCGCGGGCGGACTTTGGAAGACCACGAACCAAGGCGCTACGTGGACCACGAATACGGACCTTCTTCCCAACTTGGGGGTGAGCGGAATTGCCATCGACCCCATTTTTCCCGACACCATGTACCTGGCCACCGGCGACCGAGATGCCGACGACACCTACAGCATCGGCGTGCTCAAGTCCACCGACGGAGGCAGCAGCTGGAATCCCACCGGACTCACCCTGCAGCTGACCAACTACGCCCGCCTGACTGGCATCGTGATTCACCCCACCCAGACGCAGCACCTCGTGGTTTCGTCGCGCAACGGCATCTACCGCACCAGCGACGGAGGCACCACGTGGACCATGGTCCAAGGCGGCAGCTTTCAGTCGCTGACGTCGGTTGCGGGTGCCCCGCACCTGCTGTACGCCGGCACCAGCGCCAACGGACGCGTGTGGTTTTCGCGCGACTTCGGGGCGACCTGGACCCAGGTAACGGGCAACGGGCTCCCTACCAGCGGCCCCGCCCGCTGCGAGGTGGCGACCACGGGCGCCGACACGAACTACGTTTACGCCTTGTTTGGCGCCAACAACAACGGCCTGTACGGCGTGTACCGCTCCACCAACCGCGGCGCCACCTGGACCCAAATGCACGGATCCACCCCCAACCTGCTGGACTGGTCGACTAACGCCAGCGGCAGCGGCGGTCAGGCTTGGTACGACTTGGCCCTCGCGGTGTCTCCGCTCAACAAAGACGAGCTGCTCGTCGGCGGCGTCAACATTTGGCGCTCCAACAACGGCGGCGCCAACTTTTCGCTGAGCGCCCACTGGTACGGCGGCGGCGGGGTTTCAAACGTGCACGCCGACCAGCACTGGTTCACCTTTAGGCCCGGTACCAACGAGCTTTGGGTGGGCAACGACGGCGGAGTCTACGTTTCTCCCAACGGCGGCGTCGCCAACAACTGGCAAATGCGAAGCAACGGCCTCGGAATCACGCAGTACTACAAAATTGCCACCACCCCGGTCAACCCCAACTGGACGCTAGCCGGCGCCCAAGACAACGGGACCCACCTGAAAAAAACGGGCTGGGCCCGGGTGCGCGGCGGCGACGGGATGGACTGCGGCATGGACCCCACCAACGAGCTGGTGATGTACGCGTCGATCTACTACGGGGACTTCGAAAAATCCAACAACGGCGGCGCCAGCTTTAACGCGCCGTTCAACCTTACGCCCAGCGGCAGCGGCAACTGGGTGACGCCCTTTCTGGTCAGCCGACACAACAACAACGTCCTCTACGCCGGCTTCACCCGCGTGTGGAAGTCGACCAACGGTGGCGTGAGCTTTGCCGCCACCAGCACCAGCAACCTCTTGGGCGGCGACAACATTGACGTTTTGGCGGAATCGCCCAGCAACCCCAATGTGCTCTACGCGGGCATCAACCAGTACCTCTTCCGCTCGACCGACGGCGGAATCACCTGGACCCAGCACAGCGGCGGCGCAGGCAGCCACGTCATCACCGGAATCGCCGTGGATCCCAACGACCCGCTGCACATCGCGGTGAGCCGCAGCGGCTACGTGGGCGGGCAAAAAGTCTACGAGTCGTTCAACGGCGGACAGTCCTACAGCAACATCAGCGGAAGCCTGCCGAACATCCCCGCCAACGCCATTGCCTTTGAGCCGGGCGGAAACAACATGATCTACGTGGGCACCGACCTGGGCATGTTCGTGCGCGACAACCTCTTGGGCGACTGGGTGCCGTTCAACGCGGGCCTGCCCAACGTGGTAGTTACCGACATTGAGCTGCTCAGCACGCCCCGCATCGTGCGCATCGGCACCTACGGCCGGGGCGTGTGGCAGTCGCCCTTTGCCGGCGACCTCCTCAAGCGCCCGACGGCTGCGCTCTCCGTGCAGCCCTCGACTACCTGCGGACTCGGCGACACCCTGCAGCTCAGCGACGCCTCCACGGGCCTCGTGACCGCGTGGAAGTGGAGCGTGCTCCCCTCTGCCGGCGCCACGTTGATCGGCGCGACGACGGCCAATCCCAAGCTGGTGGTCCAGCAAGCCGGCCTCTATTCCGTTCAGCTGATCGCCAGCAACGTGTACGGAAGCGACACGGCCCTCGGAGTGCAATCGGTCGCCGTGGGCGGATTCCCGTTGCCCGCCGGCGAAGCCTTTACCCCCGGGTATGACCAGCGCTGGAGCGTCGAAAACAGCGACCGCAATGCCACCTGGGAGCCGTTCAACGGAGCCAGCAGCGACGGCGACAACGCTTCGATGCGCATGCCCCACTTTGCCCTTTCGTCGGCCGCCTTGGGCCAGCGCGACGCCCTGGTTTCTCCGGTCTACGATTTGGACAGCGGAGCCTCGCTGACGCTCGACGTGGCCTACCGCCAAGTCGCGGCCACCCAGGTGCCCGACACGCTGCGGATTTGGGTGAAGCCCTGCAGTGCTGCGGCCTGGACGCTCCTCGCCACCCGCGTCGAAACGGGCACGCTGAGCTGGGCCACGGGCCCGGCCCAAGCCAGCGCGTTTGTGCCTTCTGCGGCCGCCGACTGGCGCCGCGACAGCCTGTACCTCGGGGCGCTGGCTGGGCCTGCGCGCTTCAAGGTTGAAGCGCGCCACGGCGGCGGAAACCATTTGTACCTCGACCGGTTCCGCCTGAAAACGGCCACCGCCGCCGCGCCCGTGGCCAACTTCGTGGCGCCCGATACGGCCTGCGCTTCGCGCAGCATTCCGCTCTACGCCGCCGGAACTCCGGCGCCGGGCAGCGCCTCGGGCTCCGCCCTCGGCGCCACCTACGCGTGGAGCTTCCCCGGAGGCACCCCGAGCAGCAGCAGCCTAGCCAACCCCAGCGTGAGCTACGCTACGCCGGGCGTCAAAGCGGTATCGCTGACGGTAACGACTGCGGGCGGCACCTCGAGCCTCAGCAAAAACATCGTCGTCACGGCGGCCTCGGTTCCGAGCGTCAGCATCGTGAACCAGTCGGGAAGCATCTGCGCCAACAGCCCCGCAACCTTTGCCGCTACGGCGGTCAACGGCGGTAGCAGCGTGCGCTACCAGTGGACCGTCAACAACCAGCCGCGCGGATTCAACGCGCCCACGTTCACGACGTCGAACCTGCAAAACGGCGACGTGGTGCGCTGCGAAGTGTACAGCAGCGAGGCCTGCGCGAGCCTTCCGGTCGTGACCTCCAACGCCATCACGGCGACGGTATTGGCCCTCCCCACGGCAAACGCAGGCACCTACAGCCCAGCTTGCGTGGGCGACGGTCCGGTGGCGCTGAGCGGAACCCCCGCGGGCGGAACCTGGAGCGGAACCGGGGTGACGGGCTCGACGTTTGATCCCACCGGCCTTGGACCCGGCAACTACACCGTTACCTATTCGTACACCAACAGCGCGGGCTGCACCGGAACCGCCACGGCCGTGATTCAGTTGGCCGCTGCCCCGAACGTGTTCTTGACGTTCGCTACCGAAGTGATGTGCATCAGCGATCCCGCGGTGGCTCCGGGCGGCGGCTTCCCCGGCGGCGGAACGTATTTGGTCAACGGAACCCCGACGACCAGCATTGTTCCGGCCCAACTCGGAACCGGCCAGCACGCCCTGACCTACCGCTACAGCAACGGATTGTGTGTGGTGGAGCGCGTCGACAGCTTCCACGTGGTGTCGGCCCCGCCGGTGCCGAGCATCCAAATCCTGAACGGGGATTCGCTGTACTGCCCGCAGGCCGCCCTCAACCCGCTGTGGAAGGTGCAGTGGCTCGACGGAAACCAATCGCCCATTGCGGGCGCCAACCAGGCGAGCTTCACCGCTTCGGCTCCGGGCACGTTCTTCGTTCGCCTTCGCGCCGGAACCAGCTGCGCGGCCACCAGCGGCGCCGCGGTGGTGCTGAACACCGTTGAGCGCCAGCTCGCCGGAATCACCTTGCGTCCGAACCCCACCCGCGACCGCGTAGAGGTTTCGTGGAATCCGACCGTAGACCAAGCCTGGACGGCCGAGCTCCGCAGCCTGGACGGGGCCCTAATCGGAACCTACGAAGGCGTGGACGCGCGCTGGAGCCTCGACCTCAGTTCGCTTCCGAACGGAGTCTATGCGCTGCGCCTCACCCAAGGGGACCGCAGCAGCACGGAACAGGTCGTCAAAATTTAGGACGGGCGTGAAAAATAAAAATCCGGAAAAATCCGAATGAAAAACCCCGCCTCGGCGGGGTTTTTTGCTTCAAAGCATTCGGATAAAACCGGATTTACTTTTTTTTACAACGCCACCGTGTGCTGAAGGAGGCTTTCAAACAAGGCCACGCCGTCGGTATTCAAGAGGTTGGCGTCGGCGGCGCGCTCGGGGTGGGGCATCATGCCCATGACGTTGCGCGCCTCGTTGCAGACTCCGGCGATGTTTTGCACTGAGCCGTTGGGGTTGGCCTCGGGGGTGATGGCTCCGTCGGCCTCGGCGTAGCGGAACATCACTTGACCGCGGTCGTTGAGGGCCTTGAGGGTGTCCTCGTCGGCGTGGTAGCGTCCTTCGCCGTGGGCGATGGGAATTTGGTAGACTCCGGTCTCCGAGAGGCCCGCGGTCATGGGGCTCAGGCCCGATCCGCGCACGAGGTGCACGTTTTTGCAGATGAACTTGCCCGTGTGGTTGCGCAGCAGGGCCCCCGGAACGAGTCCGGCCTCAGTCAAGATTTGAAATCCGTTGCACACGCCGAAGACGTATCCGCCGCGGTGGGCGTGCTTAACTACCTCTTCCATGATGGGAGAAAAGCGGGCAATCGCGCCCGAGCGCAGGTAGTCGCCGTAGGAAAATCCGCCGGGGAGCACCACCATGTCGACGCCCTGGAGGTCGCGGTCCTTGTGCCAAAGGGGTACGGTTTCGCATCCCAGACCCTCGCGGAGGGTGTGGATCATGTCTTGGTCGCAGTTCGACCCGGGAAAAGTTACAACTCCGAATTTCACGCGGCAAAGGTACAGCGTCCGTTGGCCTTGCCGAGCACGTTGGCGAGCCGGTACAGCAGGCGCGCGGCCACGTTGGCGTCCCAATCGCCCTCGGGTCCCGGAGCGACTTCGTTGAGGTCCATACCAATCCATTGGCGGCCTGAAGCCAGCACCTGCTCGACCAGGTAGAGCACCTGCTCGACCTCGAGTCCGCCGGCCACGGGGGTGCCGGTGTGCGGACAAAGCTTGGGGTCCAGCCCGTCGATGTCCAGGCTGAGGTAGACCTGCTGCGGAAGCTCCGCCACGATGGCGTCAACTTGCTGGGCCCAGGTGCGGCCGTGAAACGCAGCCTGCTTGAGGTCGCGGTCGTAAAACACGGTGCAGCGGCTACCCAGACCGGCGGCCACCCCCACCTCTTCGGCGCAGTAGTCGCGGATTCCGACCTGAACTATTTTGGCGATGCCTTCGTGCTTCATCGCGTTATACATGATCGACGCATGGCTGTAGGCAAATCCCTCGTAGGCCACGCGAAAGTCCATGTGGGCGTCAATTTGCAGAATTCCCATGCCCGGATGGCGGTCGGCCAAGGCCTGAAGGTAGCCGAGGGGCGTGCTGTGGTCTCCGCCGAGCAGGAACACCAGCTGTCCGCGGTCGAGGTAGCGCTCGACGTCGTGGCGGACCTTCTCCACCATCCAGGCGCAGGCCTCGTTGATCCGCCCCAGCAGCTTTTGGCTGGACGCCATGCCGGCGGTTCCGTCGGCAAGCGCCGCCAGGTAGACTTCAGCCCGCTCGCGGTTGCGCTCGGACTTTTCAGCCAGCTTGGTCGAGGCCGGAGCCATCGCCAAGCCCATCTTCCACGCGTCGGCCACATAGGGATCCCACAGGTCCACTTGGGCCGAAGCTTCCTTGATCGCGGACGGACCTTGGGCCGTTCCCGACGCGTAGCTCACGGTCACCTCCCAGGGCACCGGAACCACCACGACCTCCGCGTCCTCCACCGCATACGGCAGTCCATAAATCTGGTCCCCCGTCGCGAGTCCGTTGGGGTCAAAATCGGCCTGCGCAAGGGCGCGGCGCTTGCGGCGTGCTTCGTCCATGAAGCAAAGGTAATGGGCTTGCTGCGCTGTGCGCCCAGGTGGTTTCTGGTTTCAGGTTTCTGGTGCTCATGTTCATTCGAGGAGCTTCGGGGCTGGGGCTACTGCGCTGCGAGAAACAAGAAACAAGAAACAAGAAACAAGAAACAAGTTGCTGGTTGCTAGTTACTGGTTATCAGATAGCTCCGCCGAATCGGGCGTCCCTCCGACGGGGTGAACCGGAATTCCCAGAGCCACGTTCCCCGATGCAAAGGCGCGTCGGGCGCCTCGAATTGGTGCTGGGGCGGAATCGGCCAAGGCGCAGACCACGGGCTGGCCCATCGGCCCTCGGGGTCGGTCCAGCGGGTTTCGAGCAGCCAGGCGCGCTGCGGGTCCAGGTTCCACGCGAGCTCGGGCGGCCAGCGCCGTTGAATGAGGTCAAATTGGCCCTCGGAGGGCTGCGGAACGGGCTGCGGCCAGCGGCCCGGGGTGGCGGAGTCGAGGCGGGTAAGGGACCAATCTCGGGGGTCCGGGCCGCGGCGTTCCAGGGACATTCCCTCGCCCTTCCCTGGGGATTCCCGCACCGCAAGGGGGAAGTACTCGGGCGAGATCTGGGCCCAGTCAATGCGCACGCCGTCGCTCCGCCGCAGGTCCAAAATGCCTCCTTCGTCCGAAATCGGCAGGGCGTGGCTGGTGGCGCCCGGACCGGCCGGCACCGCCGGCCGGTCCCAGGCCCCGGGGCGCGGGGCGCCCCGGGGCCCCGCCGCCGAATCGCCGGCCGGATAGCGGCGCAGCACGGCAAGCGGGTCCGCCGCCCCAAACAGCCCTTGGCCGGGGAGCAAAAACCGGCCGGCGACCGCGGCGCGGCGCCACGACAGCGAATCGGAAGCCCAAAAAAGCTGCGAGAGGTCCAGCACCCGGAGGCTGGTGTTTCGAAGCTCCGCAAAGCGTCCCTCGCCCGGCAGGGGATGGAACAGCACCTCCGACAGCTCCAGATCGCCGGGCTCGGGCGCGGCCGGCCAGCCCGCGGCGATGAGGGTGCAGTCCCCGGGAGTTCCGTCGGCATGGACCCAGCCGGGGAGCAGCGGGAGCACCCACGCTTCACCCGGCGTTCCGGGCCAAAGGTCCTCAGCAGATGATCCCACCCAGCGCAGGTTGGTGCGCTCGGCGTGGGGGCGCGAGGCCACCCAGGTTCCGCCGCCAAAACGGGCCAGCGCCGCCGAGTCCAGGGGATAGTGCGCCGGCGTTTCCAAGGGCAGAGGGTGCCGCCAGTCGACGTGCAGCACGCTGTCGGCGAGCAGACCGAGGATTCCGCCCTGGCGAGGGCCCACGGGGCTAAACTCGAGGAGGCCGGGGCTTGAACCCAAGGCGCTGCGGGAGGACTGCCAGGCGCGCGGCAGCGCGGCGAGCGAGGGATCGCACTCGAGGGACCATCCGCCCAAGGCTTTGTCGGCGGGCCGGTGCATGTCGGGCTGGGTGCGGCCCCAGGCCAGCCTGTGCCCGTCGGCGTCGGTTAGGGACCAAAAAGCGGGCGAGGCGCTCAAGGCCAGCGGAACGTTCCAAATCGGCAGGGAGTCGGGCCACGCCGCTCGGGCGTCGGCGAGCAGCAGCAGCTCCCCGGGCTGGAGCACCCGGTCGGGCAAGGTCCAGCGGCCGCTTCCGTGGCTGAAGGTCCAGCCCAGGGCACTTCGGGCGGAATCCGCAGTCACCAAGAGCTCCACAAAGTCCTCCGGCGCCGACCTCCAGCTCACCTGGGGCTCGGGGTCCACCAAAATCTCGGTGACCGCGACGTCGCCGAGGCCGGCGCGGCGGTAGGTGGGCGGGCGCCGAAGTTCCGAGGCGCTGAACGACAGAGGGCCCCAGCCCACGCCTCGGGTGCGCGTGGCGGTCACGGTGGCTCCGAAGCGCACCCGGCCGAGGTGGGAAAGCGTCGAATCGGCGTTGCCCCAGGCCGAACCGCTGTCGACCACCGCTCCCAGGGTGTCGCGCAGCTGCCACGAGAGGCGGTGCCCCGCGTCGAAAGACCACGTCCAGGACCAGTCGACGACCGTGGCGGCCCGGTCCAGGAGGCCCGAAGGGCTGGCGGCCAGGAGCAGGCCGTCGGAGCGCCGAAGCAGCCGAATCTGGTCGTTGGTCCGCCCGAATTCAAGCCGGTAGCCGCCCGACGCCGAAGAGTCCAAGGCCTCCCAAAACGCAAAATTGACCGAAGATGGATTGAAATCGAGCACTACGCGGCCCGAGGCCTGGGCCGGCCTGGCGCCCCGTCCGTCGCGCCACAGCGCATAGGTTCCCGCCGCGGGAGCGGCCAAACGCAGTTCCTCCCCGCATTCAAAGGCCGAAGTGTCGCCCTGCCAGGTTGCGAGGCCCCCCGACCAATCTTCAGTCCACGGGCCCCACTGGGCTCCGGCACCCGAGGCCAGCAGCCCCAGGCTTAACGCAATTAACCTCTTCATCGTCCGTACTTTTGCCGCAATACTAAAAACCCCTGCCGCGCTATGCGTTTAGCTCTAGTTGGCGCCACCGGAATGGTCGGCGAAGTCATGCGAAAAGTCCTGGTGGAACGCGCGTTCCCGGTCACGGAATTTATTCCGGTGGCCTCCGAAAAATCCGCGGGAAGCATTTTAAACTGGAACGGTGCGGACTACGTCGTGCGCACGCTGGCGGAGGCCGTGGCCCTGAAGCCCGACTTGGCCATCTTTTCGGCGGGCGGTAGCACCTCGCTCGAGTGGGCGCCCAAGTTCGCCGAGGCGGGCTGCTTTGTGGTCGACAACAGTTCCGCGTGGCGCATGGAACCGGGAATTCCGCTCGTGGTTCCCGAGATCAACGCCGACGCCCTGACGGCTGACGCCAAGATCATCGCCAACCCCAACTGCTCGACCATTCAGTTGGTGATGGCCCTCAAGCCGCTGCACGACGCCCACCCCATCCGCACGGTGCGCGTCAGCACCTACCAAAGCGTGACCGGCACGGGCAAAGCCGCCGTGGACCAGCTCGAAAACGAACGCTCCGGCCATTTTGACGGCCCCATGGCCTACGCCTACCCGATTGATAAAAACTGCATTCCGCACTGCGACGTGTTCCTTGAAAACGGCTACACGAAAGAGGAGATGAAGCTGCACCACGAAACCAAGAAAATCCTCGGCGACGATTCGGTGGGCGTGAGCGCCACCGCGGTGCGGGTTCCGGTTCAGGGCGGACACTCCGAGTCGGTGCTCGTGACCTTTCGCGACGCCCGCCCTTCGCTCGACGAGGTGCGCCAGCTTTTGGCGGCGATGCCCGGCGTGGTGGTGCAGGACGACCCCGCTGCCAAGGCCTACCCCATGCCCCGCTTTGCCGAGGGCCGCGACGAAGTGTTCGTGGGCCGCATCCGCGAAGACGTGGTCTGCGACCGCTCTATTCACCTTTGGATTGTGTCCGACAACCTGCGCAAGGGGGCGGCGACGAATGCCGTTCAAATCGCCGAGCGTCTGATTTCGGCCGGATTTTTGCGGTAAGCGCGCCGCGAACTCCGCCCCCCACTAAACCTTTGACCCAAGCCACCGTCTGATGAACATGTTCCGCACCCTCGCCCTCTGCTTGGCCCTCGCCGCGAGCCCGCTGCTCGCGCAAACCTTGATTGTCGGCCAGGTGATGGACGGAGAAGAGCCGATTCCCAACACGGCGGTGCGCGTCATGGGGCCCCAAGGGCCGGTTGCCCAGACGGTGACCAACACCCAGGGCCAGTTTCAGCTGAGCGTGCCCAACGGCAGCTACCGCCTGGTGGCCCGTCCGCTCGGCTACCAGCCGCTGATGCGCCCCATTGAGGCCAGCGGAACGCCCATCAAGCTCGGCATCATGAAGGCCGTCGCCAGCACCACCGAGCTCGAGGAGGCCAAAGTCGAAGCCCAGTCGGCTCGGGCGCTGCTCGGAATGGACCGCAAGGTCTACGACGTCGCCCAGGACCTCAACGTGCAGGGCGGAACGGGAACCGACATTTTGCGCCAAGTGCCCAACGTTTCGCTCGACATGGACGGCAACGTGCAGCTGCGCGGCGACGAAAACGTTACGGTGCTCATCGACGGGCGCCCCGCCTCGCTGCTGGGCTTCAGCGGCTCCAACGCCTTTGACCGCCTCCCCGCCGGAAGCGTGCAGCGCGTCGAGGTCATCACCAACCCCGGAGCCCAGTTCGACGCGCAGGGCTCGGGCGGCGTGATCAACATCGTGACCAAGAAAAACCGCGAGCTTCCGCTCAACGGCAACGTGGTCGTCGGGGTCGGAACCAACGCCAAGTACAACGCCTCCACCAGCCTTTCGGTGCCCGTGGGCAAGGTCCGCGTGTTCACCAACCTCGCGTGGGACCAACGCCGCAGCTTTTCGGGCGGGACCGTGGAGCGCAACTTTTTCTTTCCCGACACCGCCTACACCCAAAAGCACTGGTCCTACGGCACCAACCTGGGCGGCGGGCTCAACGGCCGCCTGGGCGTCGACCTGCCCCTCAACAAGGTGTGGACCGCCAACCTTTCGGTCGGACTCAACCAAGACCAGCGCACCGAGAAGGACACCACCTCCTACGAGAACACCTCGGCTTCTTCGAAACTGACAGCCGTCCAACGGGCCGAAAGCGACCGCCAGTCCGCCAACGGCGACGTCGCCCTGCGGCTCGAGCGCAAGTTCAAGACCGAAGGCGAAAAGTGGACCGTCGACGTGAACTACGCCGACCGCGGACGCGACGAGTGGAACGACAACACCTTCACCGCCGACGCCGGGTACCCCGCTCAATTGACCTACGGAGGGGTTTACCTGCAGCGCTTCGAAACCCTCGAATCCACCCGCAACCTCAACCTGCAAACCGACGCCGAGCAGGTGCTCAACAGCAAGAGCAAGCTCAGCCTCGGAGGCCGGAGCACCTACTTTGCCCGCGACAGCCGGCGCGACGCGAAGTACCGGCAGACGCCCTTCAGCAGCAGCTTTCTCGACGACACCCTGCGCACCCAGTCGGTGGACCAATGGCAGTGGGTGCACGCACTTTACGCCACGTACGGCTACGTGTTCAGTCCGAAATGGAAGGCCCAGGTCGGAATGCGCTACGAGGTCGCCAACCTCAGCTTCATTTTGAAAACCGGGAGCCAGCTGGACTTTGTCTACCCCGGTTACTTTCCGAGCGCCTTTGTCACCTACTCTCCCAAAAAGGGCACGGAATTCCAGGCGAGCTACGCCATGCGCGTGAACCGCCCGGGCGAAGAGCAGCTGAATCCGATCGTCGACTACTCGAACCCCCAGTCGTTCCGCAAGGGAAACCCCGAGTTGATGCCCGAATACACGCACGCGTTTGAGGTCAGTGCCGCCAAGTACGCCAAGTGGGGTTCGGCGACGGTCAACAGCTACGTGCAGCACACCACCAACATGTTTTCGCGCTACGTACAGGTCGACCCCACCGGGTTGGTCACCGTCACCTGGTCCAACTTCGACACGCGGGACCGTTTCGGGTTGAGCGCCAACACCATGGCCCGTTTCGGTAAAAAACTGAGCCTCCAGGCCTCGGCCGACGCGTTCTGGTCGGTGATCAACGCCCAAAACCTCCAGGCAGGACTCACGCAGTCGGGTTTCGGTTGGTCGGGACGCGCCAACGCGATGTACAATCCCACGCCGGCGCACCAAATTCAGCTCACGTTCAACCAAATGGGCGCGGGTCCGACCGGCCAAGGCTACTTCAAAGGCATGCAGGCTTGGGACCTCGGATACAAGTACGACCTCGTGAAAAACAAGCTCTCGCTGACCCTGCGCCTGAGCGACGTATTCAAGCAGCGCCGCTTTCAGGTCGAACAGCATCCGCCCTTCACCGACATTTACTTCATGCGCTACCGCGAGAGCCGCATTGGTTTTGTGACGCTTCAGTACAACTTTGGCAAGCAAGACCGCAGCATGCAGCGCGGCGGGCGCGGAATGGGCCCCAGCGGCATGGGCGGGGGCGGGGGAGAAGACATGGGTATGTAAACCCTTTGGCTCGAGCTGCGTTACTTTGGTATGCGTCGTGTTCTTCATCTTTGCCTTCTCGGTGCCCTGAGTGCCGTTTCGGCCTGCGCCCAACCCTCTAAATCTTCCTCGCCCGTGTCGCTTCTGCCCGCTGCCCCCGCTCAACCCGGTAACGAAACCCTGATCCTCGCCTCGGGCTGCTTTTGGGGCACCGAGTACTTTCTCAAGCGCATCGACGGCGTGGTCGCCACCACCGTGGGCTACACGGGCGGACACGTAGAAAACCCGAGCTACGAGCAAGTGTGCACAAAAAAAACGGGGCACTACGAAGCCTGCTTGGTCGAGTTTGACCCTGCGCGCACCACGGCCGATGCCGTGCTCCGCACGTTTTTTGAAACCCACGACCCGACCCAGCGCAACGGCCAAGGACCCGACCTTGGTCCGCAGTACCGCAGCGCGGTGTTTTACCAAAACGAAACCCAGCGCAACCAAGCAGCCGAGCTCATTGCCCTGCTGCGCGCCAAAGGCTACGACGTGGCTACCGAGCTCCTGCCGGCGGCGCCCTTTTACTCCGCCGAGGGCTACCACCAAGACTACTACGACCTCAAGGGCGGAACCCCCTACTGCCACGGGTACCGCAAACTCTTTTAGTTACGAGCTGCCGGCTGCTCGTTGCTGGTTTTGGGGATAACCTGTTCATAACTCTCGTTGATAAGTTGGCGCTTGCGCCGTGAGAGAGGCTAACTTCGTGAATTATGGCCTCGCTGCACTACGCATTAGACCTGCACCTCGCATTCCTTCTCTTTCAGGAAGATAGCGTGGTCGTGCCCCATTTGGGCACGTTCAGCGTGCGCCGCTACGGTGCCGAAATTCAGCTCCCCGCCGGGTTGATTTTGCCTCCGGCACGCCGCGTGTCGTTTTCGCCCGACGCCTCTGGCGACCCCCGGGTTCTGCTCAAGCACCTCGCCCAAATTGAGGGCCTTTCGGCGGCCGATGCCCTCGAGGTAATCGCCGCACAGGTCTCGGAATGGCAGCGCATTTTGGAACGCGGCGACCGCCTCAACCTCCAGGGCGTGGGCTCGGTGCGCCGGGCCGATTCGAGCTGGATCTTCAAGGCGAGCCTCGAAGCCAACTTCCTGTCGGATTCCTTCGGGCTTCCCATGTTCCGCATGGACCTGTTGGCGCCGGCCAAAGCATTTACTCCCGAGCGCGTAGAACGTCCCGCCCCCCGGGTTCGGTCCTGGCAAGCCGCGGCCGTGGTCGCCGGCGCCCTCGGATTGGCCGCCATCGGCGGAACGAAAGACGACGTGCGCGGCATGGTGCAGTCGGCTTCGGTCCGCACTGAGTTGCACAGCTGGTGGAACGCGCAACGCGAGCACCTGAAGTCCCTGGGCTTAGCGAGCGAGGAATGGTGGAACGACGCTAAGGATTACCTGCGCGACCTTACGGCGGCACCCGCCCCCACTTCGAGCGAGATCGCACCTGCCCCTGCGGCGCCTGCCGCACCCGCAGAGGCCCGCGAAGAATCGATTCCGTCGCCCGCATCTGCTTCCAAACCCGCCCCCGCAAGCGAACCCCAAGCACCTGCCGCTTCTGCCGACGCCGAAGAGGGCGCCTACGCCCTCGTCGTGGGTGCTTTTGAAGAGGGCGGCAACGCCGAACGCCTCGCGGCCAACTTGCGCAAGGCCGGGTATCCCGCCCGAGTGCTCCAATCCAAGGTGGGACTGAAAAAAGTAGCCCTTCGTACCTTTGCCGACGCGAATTCGGCGCGGCAAGCCAAAGCCGAATTGAAGTCCGACTTCCCGGCTATTTGGATCTACCACGAATGAAAGCTAAAAATCCCTCGGCATCACTGACCGTGATGACGGAGATCGTTCTGCCGAACGACACCAACAACCTCAACAACCTCTTTGGGGGGCAGCTCCTGAGCTGGATGGACCGCTGCGCCGCCATTGCCGCGCACCGCCACTGCCGGAGGACCGTTGTGACCGCCTCGGTCAACAACGTTTCGTTCAACGAAGCGATTCCCCAAGGAGCCATCGTCACCCTGGAGTCCAAGGTTTCGCGCGCATTCAGCACCTCGATGGAGGTCTGGGTCGACGTGTACATGGAGGACCAGCGCGGTTCGGGCAAGCAGACGAAGTGCAACGAGGCCATCTACACGTTTGTGGCGGTGGACGACCTCGGACGCCCGATTCCGATTCCGGCCGTAGAGCCCGAGACCGAGGAAGAGCAGCGGCGCTACGACGGCGCCCTTCGCCGACGCCAGCTTGCGCTCATTCTCTCGGGCAAAATGAAGCCCGAAGACGCGCACGAGCTCAAGGCCCTGTTCCTACCCCGCGAAGACGCTGAGTAGGCCCCCGGCCAATAAACTCGGGCCGAGGAGCACCCGCATCCAGTACTTGGGCAAGTAGTCCTGCAGGTTCAGCAGCTGCGGCGTGGCAAAAACCGCCAAGAGTCCGCTCGTCGACGCGTCGGGGTGCGCGATGCGCCACACCACCGCGACCAAAATTCCCGACCACGAGAGGTACAGCCCTTGGCGCTTGCTGCGCTTGGCCGAAACCGCGGCCCGCAGCGTCTGCGGAATGGCCATCAGCAACCAAAACAGCAAAACCGCCTCGCCCGGACTTGGAACGAACACCTCGAGGCGGGGCTGCAGCGGAGCGATCCAGGCGTAAAACGCAGACGGTCCGCCCAAGGTCCAGTGGTAGGTGGCGATGGCCGCCGCAGGAACGAGCCAGCCCATGAGGAGCTGAAGAAATCCGCGCCCCGAACGGTTCGTGCCCCAGCCGATGGCCCAAAGGCTCACGACAATGAAGTAGGAAAACCGCACGTTCCAAAGAAGCAAAAGACCGGTCACGAAGCCGAGGTTGATGCGCCGCGTCAGGGCGCTCCGCTCGTCAAACGACATTTCGTAGGCCAACGCCATCCAGGTGGCGGCGGCCAATGATCCGCCCAAGGTGTGCCATTGGATGCCCTGGCGCCCGCTGCTGAGGGCAAAGACGGCCACGAACCACAACCAGCCGTACAGGTAGTTCATCTTCAGGTAGCGGCTGCGGTACACCAAAATGAAGTTGAAAAACCAGGCTGCCACACCGGTAGCCAAGGCTAGCGTGATAGGAATGGGCTGGAGCAGCAGCGTGTTCAAGCCCACTGTGGCGAGCGCCGCCACCGCGACTAAAACCACGGCGACTCCAGGGTGGGCGTTTCTAAAGAGGAGTGTGGGCATTTGCTCGCGTTGGGTTACCTTTGGGCATCTCAAAAGTACATTGCTATGCCGCTGCGCTCCATTTTTGAAGGATTAGGTGATTTGTTTGCGTGGACCTTTAAGGCGATGCCTTACGTGGGTCCGCTGGCCAACGTCGTGTTTTGGTCCATCATCACGGGCGGAATCGTGTACTGGCTCCGTGAAATGAGCAAGCACGAGAAGCAGCAAGGTTAAGCTTACTGGAGCGGCCAGCCGTAGATCGTTCCGATGTCGCGGCGCACCTGCTTTCCCTCAAATTCAATCTGATCGACGCGGGCATAAGCTCGCGTTTTTGCTTCGTGCACGTCGCGGCCAAGGCCGGTGACGGCGAGTACGCGTCCGCCTTGAGTGACCAGCTGGCCGTCGCGCTCGGCGGTGCCCGAATGGAACAGCAGGCTGCCCTCAGCGGGCGCGTCGGTCCCCGAGATGGGCAATCCCTTGGGGTAGTCTCCCGGGTAGCCCGGGGCCGTAAGCACCACCGTGATGGCCGTTTCGGACTTTGTGGCCACCGGGCGGGTGTTCACCTCGCCGCGGGCGGCATCAATCATGAGGGCGAGCACGTCTTCGTCAATGCGCGGCAGCACCGCTTCGGTCTCGGGGTCGCCCATGCGCACGTTGTACTCAATCACCTTGGGTCCGTCGGCGGTGAGCATGAGGCCGAAGAAAATAAATCCGCAGTACGGAATCTCCTCGTCGCGAAGCCCGTCAAGGGTGGGCTGAATGATCTCGGAATGCACGCGGCCGAGCACCTCGGACGTCACGAAGGGAACCGGGCTGATGGCGCCCATTCCGCCCGTATTGGGGCCCGTTTGGCCTTCGCCCACGCGCTTGTAGTCGGTGGCCTGCGGCAGGAGCACGTAGCGCTCCCCGTCGGTGAGCACAAACACTGAAAACTCGGGCCCCGTAAGGAATTCTTCGACGACCACGGTGCTCGAAGCGGCGCCAAACTTCGCGGCACCGAGCATGGCGTCCAGTTCTTTGAGCGCTTCGACGACGTCGTCGAGAATGACCACGCCTTTGCCCGCAGCCAGTCCGTCGGCCTTGAGCACGTAGGGACCGTCGTGGCTGAGCACGTACATTTTTGCGGCCTCGAGCTCGTCCTTGCTGAAGCTGCGGTAGCCGGCGGTCGGGATGCCGTGGCGCATCATGAAGGCTTTGGCGAAGTCCTTGGAGCCTTCGAGTTGGGCCGCCTCGGCCTTAGGACCAATGAAGTGAATGTGCTGCAGGTTGGGGTGCTCGGCAAAAAAATCGCCAAGTCCATGCACCAGCGGTTCCTCGGGGCCGACGACCACAATATGAATGTCTTCGCGAACGCAAAAGTACACCACCGCGTCGCGGTCGCGCCAGTCGAGGTTCACGCAGGTCCCGAGTGCCGAAAGCCCGGGATTGCCCGGCGCGATGAACAGGTTCGACAGCAGCGAACTTTGGGCAATGCTCCACGCAAAAGCAGACTCTCGGCCGCCCGAACCGAAGATGAGTACGTTCATAGCGGCAAAGGTCGGTGCTTGCGGGGCAATACCCAAGGAAATCCCGTCGGCGTCCGAGCTCCAGCGCGTGAAAAGCAGCGGCCCCGCCAAAAATCCGCACGCCGCCGCCCACGTAAGTGTACATTATACACACAATTTTTTTGACTTAACTAATTATTTTACAATTACTTAATACATTTAAAGTGCGTTACCCACATTTAGTAATGCGTACTATATTGCGAAGGTTAATGGTAGAATTTACCATAAGATATTTATCCCTATGATGAAGCGATACATTGTCCTTGCCGCCGCTGCGGTGCTTGCGTTGAGCCCAACGGCCTGGGGCCAATCCCAACCCACGACCGTTCAGGGCAGCGTGGTCGAGCAAGACGGCGGAAGCCCTGTGCCCAACGCCGTCCTCATGCTCAGTACCTCGAGCAGCGTACTCGGCACTACGGACGCCCAAGGAAAATTCACCGTAAAAGTGAATGAAGGCGCCTCGCTACGGGTCCGCGCGCTCGGCTACACCGAGGTGGTGGTCCCGGCGCGCAACGGCATGCGGGTCCAGCTCCGCGCTGAAGCCACGGAACTCGACGAAATCGTCGTCGTCGGTTTTGGTACCCAAAAGAAGAGCAACGTAACCGGGGCCATCGCCCAGGTGAAGGCCAAGGACCTGGAGAGCATGAGCTTGTTCCGGGTGGAGCAGGCACTTCAAGGCCGCACCGCAGGGGTGCAAATCACCCAAAATTCAGGTCAGCCGGGAGCCGGTAGCGTAGTGCGGATTCGCGGTACCGCGTCGATCAACGGTTCCGACCCGCTGTACGTCGTGGACGGGGTGGTGATTGGGGGCGGCATCGACTACCTCAACCCCAACGACATTGAAACGATTGAAGTACTTAAGGACGCTGCGTCCGCTGCCATTTACGGCGCCCGCGGAGCCAACGGCGTCATCATCGTGACCACGAAGAGCGGCAAGGGTGCCGGAGGCCAAATGAACGTAAGCGTTTCAGCCTACCAGGGCGTGCAAAACCCCTGGCGCAAGGTGTCGACGCTCAACGCGACCGAGTACGCCACCCTGCAAAACGAAATGGCGGGAGCCGCCGGACAGGCGATTCCCTACGCCGATCCGCGCGCCTTGGGCGTGGGCACCGACTGGCAAGACGCCGTGTTCAACCGCAACGCGCCCGTGCAGTCGATCGACGTGAGCATGGCGCAAAGCAGCAAAGACGCCAGCTACTTTGCGTCGGTGGGCCGCTACCGCCAAGAGGGCATTGTGGCTCCGGGGCGCTCGAACTTCGAGCGGATTTCGGCCCGCCTCAACACGACCAACCAAGTGCACCGGGCCATTAAAGTGGGCATGAGCACGGCCTTTACCCACAACACCAGCCAGTCCGTGGCCGAAAACACGGAGTTCGGTTCGCCGCTGGGCCGCGCCCTGAACATGGATCCGATCACGCCGGTGTACGAAACCAACCCGCTGCGGTTGAGCCAGTCCCCCTACACCGTGGGCGGCGTCCTGCGCAGCAACCTGGTCCGCGACCAAGGCGGCATTTATGCGATTTCGCCCCGCGTGACGAGCGAAGTGGTGAATCCGGTGGCGGCGCTGCTGACCAACACCAACGTGGGGTGGTCCGACAAAATCGTGCACCAATCCTATGCCGAGGCCAAGCTGGCTGAGGGACTGACGGCGCGCACGAGCTTGGGCATCGACCTCGCGTTCTATGGGGGCAACGGATTCGTTCCGTCGTACTACCTCAACGCGACCAACTTCCTCGACACCAACCTGGTGACCCAGAGCTTCAACCGCGCCTTTTCGTGGATGTGGGACAACACCGTGTCCTACACGAAAGACTTTGGCGCGCACCACATTGACGCGGTCGCCGGCCACTCGGCGCAGGCCGTGAACGGCAGCTTTATGGGCGGAAGCAAGCGCGACGTGCCCACCGACGAGTTCGGCTTTGCCACGATCAGCTACGCCCGCAACGCCGAGTCGGAGCGCGTGTACGGCGGACGCTGGGAGCGCTACGCGATCGAATCCTACTTTGGCCGCATGAACTACGACTACGACGACCGCTTCTTGGCCACCGTGATTCTGCGCGCTGACGCGTCGAGCCGGTTCGGACCCAACTTCCGCTGGGGCTACTTCCCTTCGATCTCGACGGGATGGAACCTGCACAAGGAGGCCTGGTGGAATTCAGACCTGATCACCAACTTTAAAATCCGCGCCGGGTACGGCATGAGCGGCAACGACGCCGCCGGCTCGCTCGAGTACGCCGCCACGATTTCGGGCGGACGCAACTACAGCTTTGGCTACAACGAATTCATGCAAAACGGCACCTCGCCAAGCCAAATCGCCAACCCCGACCTGCGTTGGGAGCGGGTGGGCCAAGCCAACTTTGGAGCCGACGTGCGCTGGGGCAAGTACCTCTACACCAACGTCGATCTGTACCACCGTGCGACCTACGACATGAAAACCCGCCCGGTGCTGCCCGACTACATTGGCAACGACGCCCCGACCGCCAACGTGGGCCGCATGCTCAACATGGGCATGGACTTCGAGGCGGGCTACGAACGCAGCTTCAGCCCCACCCGCAGCTTGCGCGTGGCCGGCAACGTGAGCTTTTTGCGCAACGAAGTGGTCTACCTCGGCAACGACGGCGGCTACTTGCCCGGTCAGCGCTGGGGTCCGCAGGGGCTTGAGATTACGCGCATCCAAGAGGGACTGCCCATCGGCTACTTTTTTGGCTACCTGACTGACGGGGTGTTTCAGAATTCGGCCGAAGTGGCCGCGCACGCCAATGCCGAAGGCGACTTGCTGCAGCCCGACGCGGTGGCCGGCGACTTCCGCTTTGTAGACGTAAACGAGGACGGCGAGCTGAACGCCGAGGACCGCACCTACTTGGGCAATCCGACGCCCGACTTCACGTTTGGCGCTACGTTGAATGCCCGCTGGGGCGGATTTGACGCGGTAGTGTTCGTTCAAGGGGTCGCCGGAAACCAGATCTACAACGCCACCCGCCGCTACGACCTGCCGACGGCCAACTTGAATGGGTCCGCGCTCGACCGCTGGACGGGCGAAGGCAGCACCAACGACTACGCTCGGTTGACGGCGCTGGACAAGAACATGAACTTCGCGCGCAGCTCGAATTTTTATGTGGAAGACGGCAGTTTCGTGCGCATCAAAACGGCGCAGCTCGGCTACACGCTCCCCGAAGGCTTGGCGACCAAGCTCGGCCTCAAGCGCACCCGACTGTACTACTCGGGCAACAACCTGCTGACGCTGACGAAGTACCGCGGGTTTGACCCCGAAATCGGCAACGGCTTTGGCGTCGACCGCGGAATTTACCCGCAAGCACGCATGCACAGTATCGGATTTACCACCTCATTGAACTAATGAAGACGCTTCACCTCTCCCTGATCGCTGCGGGAAGCCTGGCCCTCGCCAGCTGCGGCAAAGACTTCTTGAACGTAGACCCCATCGGGCGCGAACTCGAAATCAACTACTACCAAAATCCCGGTCAAGCGTACGAAGCGCTTGTAAGCGTTTACGACGTTTTGCAGTGGAACGACCAAACCGGATTCTCGGTGATGTACCTGCTCCAGACGGTAGCGTCGGACGATGCGCACGCCGGGGGCAGCGACGCGAGCGACCAGCCCGCGTTTGTGGCCTACGACAACTTTGGGCTGACGCCCAACTTGGGTCCGCAGGCCGGACTCTGGCGCAAGAACTACCGCGGCGTGTACCGGGCTAACCTGTTCTTGGAGAAGATTGAAAACGTTCCGGGAGCCAGCGACGACTTCGTGCGCCGCACCAGCGCCGAAGCTAAGTTCCTTCGCGCCTACTTCTACCTGGACCTGCTGCGCTTGTTTGGCTCCGTGCCCCTGATTACCAAGACGCTCAGTCCGCAGGAGTACTACGAAGTGACGATGGCTACGCCCGAGGCGGTGTTTGCTCAAGTGGAGGCCGACCTGCTGGCGGCGATTCCCGACCTGCCGCTGAGCGTGGGAGGTTCCGAGAAAGGCCGAGTTACCCAAGGCGCCGCCAAGGCCCTGCTGGCCCGCGGCTACCTGTACATGAACGTCAAAATGGACCAGGTCGCCCAGCTGAGCGAAGAAGTCATTCAATCCAACGTCTACGCGCTCACGCCTGATTTTGCCGACATCTTCACCCGCGCCAACGAGCACGGACCGGAGAGCGTGTTCGAAATCGCCTACAGCGAAAACTCCACCGTGGGTTGGGAAGTGTTTGGCAGCGGCTACGGCGAAGGCAACGTCGGGGTTCAAATGTGCGGAATGCGCGACTTCGACGGGCCCGTCTTTTCGCCCGGATGGGGATTCGCACCCGTGAGCCAAGAGCTGTACGACGCCATGGCTGGCGACCCGCGCCGTCCCTACACCATCATTAACGGCGACTCGCTGGCCGGAGCCAGCTACAGCCCCGGATACCAGAACACGGGCTACTTCATGTACAAGTACGCTCCGCGCAAAGACGCCCTGTCGCCCGACGGCGAACCCGCCCTCAACTGGGGCACGAACGTGCGCGTCATTCGCTATGCCGACGTGCTGCTGATGGCCGCCGAAGGCCTGGCGCGCAGCGGAGGCAACGAAGCCACCGCCCGCGGCTACCTCAACCAGGTGCGGGTACGCGCCGGACTTCCGCCCGTGCAAGCCAGCGGATCGGCCCTGCTCGAGGCGATTGCCCGAGAGCGCCGCTTGGAACTCGCCACCGAAGGCCACCGCTTCTTTGACCTGGTCCGCACCGGAAAAGCCGCCGAAGTCCTCGGCGCCAAAGGCTACCAGCACCCGAAGCACCAGTGGCTTCCCATTCCGCAAACCGAACTCGACGCCGCGCAAGGCGCCCTAATCCAAAATCCGAACTACTGATGAAGGCTTTTGTACGTTCCCTGACGCTCGCCGCCCTCGCGCTGCTCGTCGCCTGCCAGCCCTACGAGGGCAGCAAAACTCCGCTCGGAGACTTGCCGGCAGCCTCGTTTACCGTGAACATGATTGATTCCAACACGGTCCAGCTCGTCAGCTCGGCCACGGGCAACCCGTTCATGTACCGCTGGGAGGTTTCCAACGGCGCCATGGCGGAGGGCCAAGAGGCTACGGTAACGCTTTCGCGGGCCGGTACCTACACGGTCAAGCACTACGTCTTCAGCCAAGGCGGAATGGCCGTGGATTCGGCGCAAGTGGTGATTTACCGCGACGCCGCGCCCCCCTGCACCGGCCTGGTCGAGTTTTTGACGGGCTGCACGGAGCGCACCTGGAAGCTCGCGCCCATCGCCGGCTCACTGTGGGTGGGTCCGCCCGACGGCAGCCAAACGTGGTGGGCCATCGGCGCCACCGCCGCCAGCGACCGCCCCTGCATGTACAACGACGAATGGGTGTTTAAAGCCGACGGAAGCGTGGTGTACGACACCAAAGGCGACATTTGGGCCGAAACCTACATGGGCGTAGCCGCCGACGGCTGCCATCCCGAAAGCGTACTGACCGGCGCCAAAGTGGCCTGGGGCAGCGGAACCCACGCGTTCACGCTGATTCCGCCCAGCGGCACCTCGACCCGCGACCAGCTGAAGATGGAGGGCCTCGGCGCCTTCATCGGACTGCCCAAGGCCGCCAACGGCGGCGAGGTGTTCAACCCCATCAACTCGATCACCTACGACATTTTGTGGACCGCTGAAGACCCCGCCACCGGCGTGCGCAGCATGGAAATCGAAGTGAACTGGGGCACCGGTCTGTGGCGTTTCACCCTAAGGTCCAACTCGTAATGCTGCGGAACATGGCGCTGAGCCTGAATGCCCTGATCGCCCTGACCGCATGCGCGAGCGTCGAGCTGCCCAACCTGGTGGCCGACGACGTGCGCCTTTCGGAAGGCGCTACGGCCCAAATCAAGCAGCTCAACGTCGAACTGAGCGAACCTGCGGGCCGCGCAACCTCGGCCAAAGTGGAGTTCATTGGGCAAACCGCGACGGCGGGCGAAGATTTCACCGCCTTTTCGGGAACCGTGACGTGGCCCAAAGGCGAGAAGGTGGCGCAGCTCGCCCTCGAGGTCCGCGGAGACAGCACCTACGAGCCCGACGAAACCCTGTGGGTCTCGTTCTCTGAGCCGGAGCACGTGCTGCTTCCCAATCCGTTTTTTACCGTTACCCTCGAGAACGACGACTCCTACGCCGGGACCGACAGCGGCTACGTGACGCCCACGAGCTACCCGGGCAAAACCCTGGTTTGGGCCGAAGAATTTGACGGTTCGTCGCTGAGCAGTTCCTCGTGGAACTACGAGACCGGCGCCACCGGATGGGGCAACAACGAGCTCCAGTTTTACCGCAACGACCCGAGCAACGTGCGCGTCGACAACGGCCGCATGATCATCACGGCACGCAAGGAGCAGTTCGGCGGCGCCGAATACACCTCGGCCCGCGTGACGACCAAAGGCAAGCGCGAGTTTCAGTACGGGCGCATCGACATCCGCGCCAAGCTGCCCAAGGGGCAAGGACTGTGGCCTGCCCTGTGGATGCTCGGAGCCAACATCAGCCAAGTCGGCTGGCCCGCCTGCGGCGAAACCGACATCATGGAACTCATCGGCCACCAGCCGAACAAAGTGCACGGCACGGCGCACTGGGGCGTGCAGGGCAGCGGCGTGAGCACCTACCGCACGGGGACCTACACGCTCAGCGAGGGCGACTTTTCGCAAGCCTACCACGTGTTCAGCTTGGTATGGGTTGAGAATTCCCTTCAGTTCTTGGTCGACGACCAACTCTACCACACGATCAACGTGAGCCACGTCAGCCCGGCGGCCTACCGCCACAACGCCCCCTTCTTCTTCATCGCCAACATCGCGGTGGGAGGCAATTGGCCCGGTGCGCCCGACGCCAGCACCGTTTTTCCGCAATCCATGTACGTGGACTACATCCGCGTATTTCAGTAACCGATAAACATACCCTTCTTAATTTTTAATTCGCTTAACATGAAACAACTCCTTACTCTGGTGGCGGTGCTTTCGGCGTTTGCCGGCTTCGCCCAAAAACAGGTAACCTTTATCGTCGACATGCGCGGCTACACGGGCGCGACCTACACGGGCGTCTTCGTGAACGGAACCTGGAACAACTGGTGCGGCAGCTGCAACCCGCTGACTGACCCTGAAAACGACTCGGTGTGGACCACCACGCTTCCGTTGACCGCGGACTCGGTCGAGTACAAATTCACCCTCGACGGCTGGAGCGGACAAGAAAACCTCACGGCCGGATCAACCTGCACCAAGACCACGGGTTCGTTCACGAACCGCTTCGCGCGCCTCAACGGCGACACGATCTTGACCGGCGTGTGCTGGCAGTCTTGCGTGAGCTGCACGGGCGTGAAGTACGCCACGTGGCAAGTGAACATGGCCAACCAAACCGTAGACACCACGGGCGTATACATTGCCGGCGGTACGGGAATGGGCGCCCCCGGCGACCACAAAATGGCCTTGATCGCGGGCACGACGCGCTACACCAAGACGTTGCGCAAGCCCACGGGCTGGTCTTCAGACTTCACCTTCTTGAACGGCAACTGCCCGAGCTGGGGATGTAAAGAAAACCTCGCGGGCAAATCGTGCGCCGTAGGTCCCTACAACGACCGCGGCATGACGGCGATGAACAGCGACTTCCACCTGCGCACCTGCTTTGGCGAGTGCACCACCGACGGAAGCTGCCCTGCGCCTGCCACCACGCAAAACATCACCTTCCAGGTCGACATGACGGGCCTTACCAGCACCTTCACCAACCTGTACGTGAGCGGACAGTTCAACAACTGGAGCGGCAACGCCAACCAAATGACGGACCCCGACAACGACAACGTATTCACGGTAACGCTTCCCTTGCTGACCGGCCAGTGGGAGTACAAGTTCTCTATGGACAACTGGGCCAGCAGCGAGCAACTCGCTCCCAACTCCAGCGACTCGCTGTGCACCAAGACGACGGGCGGATTTACCAACCGCGTCCTGCAGAGCGTTACGGGCCAAAACACGACCCTTCCGGTGGTATGCTACGCTTCGTGCTTGGCTTGCGGTGCCGACGCTTCGTTGGCTGAGGGCTTGATTTCAGCCCGCGTATTCCCGAACCCGGCCCAAGGCTACTTTGTGGTGGAGTCGGGTGTTGCGGAAGCCATCCGCGTCGAAGTAACCACGTTGACGGGTCAAGTCGTTCACGTGGCTGAAGCGGCCAACGGCATCGCGCGCATTGCGACCGAAGGATGGGCTCCGGCGGTGTACTTCGTGCGCACGGTGAGCGACCGCGGTCAAAACATTGCTCGAGTTACGGTACAGTAAACAAACTTGGTGTTGATGTACCCCTAGGGGGAGGGGTTTTGCCCCTCCCCTTTTTAATTTACCCCCTAGTTATGCGCTACAAATTCCTCGTACTCAGTTTGCTGCCCGGGCTCCTCGCCGCCCAGGTGAAGCCCGTTTCCGCTCGCGTGGACAGCGTGTTGGCCCTCATGACGCTGCAAGAGCTCGTCGGCCAAACGAACCAGTACAACGGATTTTGGAACGCCACCGGACCCCTCCCCGTCGGCAACGACTGGGTCGAGCAGCGGGTGCGCGCCCTGAAGCAGGGCGGAGTCGGTTCCGTTCTGAACGTCGCCGGCGTGGACCAGGTTCGCGCGCTGCAAAAAGTAGCAGTCGAAGAGACCCGTCTGGGAATTCCCCTCATTTTTGGTTTGGACGTGATCCACGGCTACCAAACCCTGGCGCCGATTCCCCTCGCCGAGGCCGCGAGCTGGGACCTGGAGGCGATCCAAAATTCCGCCCGAGCGGCCGCGCGCGAAGCCACGGCCGACGGCATCAACTGGACCTTTGCGCCCATGGTCGACGTCAGCCGCGACCCGCGCTGGGGCCGCGTAATGGAAGGTGCGGGCGAAGATCCCTACCTCGCTTCGCGCATCGCCGAGGCCCGCGTGCGCGGATTTCAAGGCGACGACCTGAGCGATCCGTCGACGCTAGCGGCCTGCTTGAAGCACTTTGCGGGCTACGGGTTTGCGGTCGCCGGACGCGACTACCACACCACCGAATACAGCGCCCACACCCTGTACAATTGGATCTTGCCGCCGTTTGAAGCCGGCGTTAAGGCCGGAGCCGCCACCGTGATGAACGCTTTCAGCGCCGCCAACGGAATCCCCGCGACGGGAGACTCGGCCCTTGTTTGGGGCGAATTGAGGCGGCGCATGGGCTTCACCGGCGTGGTCGTGTCGGACTGGGGCTCCATGGGCGAAATGACCGCGCACGGCTACGCCGCCGACCTGCGCGACGCGGCCGACCGCGCCTTGGCCGCCGGATGCGACGTCGACATGGAGTCCGACGGCTACCTGCGCTTTGGCGTGGAGCTCGCGCGACGCAACCCCGCCGACAGCCTAAGGTTTCGCGAGGCCGCCCGCCGTATTTTGACGTTGAAATTCCAGCTCGGATTGATGGACGACCCCTACCGCTACTGCGGAACGGCTAGGCCCGACGTGCGCCCCGACACCTACGAAATGGCGGTCAAGTCGTCGGTGCTGCTCAAGAATTCGGGCGTACTGCCCCTGGGGGCTGGCCTGCGCGTCGGGCTAACGGGGCCCCTCGCCGCCGAAAAGAATGGCGTTTTGGGCAACTGGCGGGTTTCGGCCAAAGACCAGTCGGCGCAGTCGCTGGCAGAGGCCGTGGCGGGAACTTGGACCTACGTGGCCTCTTCGCCCCACTCGGTCGGTCAAGAAGCGTTTCACGCGGAACTCACCCTCAACCACACCGACACCCGCGCCAACGACGCGGCCATCAAAGCCCTCCGCAAGCACGACGTATTGGTGCTGGCCGTGGGCGAACACGGATACGAATCGGGCGAAGGCCGCAGCCGCGCTTCGCTTCGCCTGAGTGCGGTCCAGCAGGACCTCGTTCGCAAGGCCTTGGCGACGGGAAAACCGGTGGTGCTGGTGGTCTACGCGGGGCGTCCGCTGATTCTCGAGCCCTGGATTCAGGACGGAGCCGCCGCCATTCTTTGGGCCTGGCAGCCCGGCACCCTGGGCGGAAGCGCCCTCGCCGACGTGTTGACCGGCCGCCGGGAACCCTACGGCCGCCTACCTATGACGTTTCCGCGCCACGAAGGCCAGATTCCGATGAGCTACGACGGCTACGCCACGGGCCGCCCCGGACCCAAGGCCGAGGTGTTTTGGTCCCACTACACCGACGAGTCGAATGCGCCTGCCTACCCGTTTGGCTTCGGAATGAGCTACACGAAGTTTGACTACCGCGACCTCGAAGTGAAGCCCAGCGCCACGGGATGGTCCGCCACGGTAACGCTGCGCAACGCCGGAACCCGCGCCGGCAGCGACGTGGTGCAGCTCTACGTGGGCCGTCAGGGCAACGGCCAATTGTACCCGGTCAAAGCGCTTAAGGGTTTTAAACGGGTGTACTTAGAACCCGGCGGCGAGGTGCGCGTGCGCCTCGAACTTCCGCGCGAAGCCCTCACCCAGCGCGACGGGCAGGGCCGAAGCGTGGCCTTCACCCAGGGAACCCTCACGCTCACCGTGGGGCCCAACAGCCAAGAAGGCTTAACTTGGACCACTACCTTGACCCCATGAGCCTCGAATCCGAACGCGCGCGGCTTAGCCCCTACTTCCAATTCGGCCAGTCCGTCGACTGCGTCGTGTTTGGCTTTGACGGCGTCCGCCTGCAAATCCTCGTCATCGAGCGGGGCGCCGAGCCTTTTTTTGGCTACGAAGCCCTTCCCGGAGACCTGGTGCGCATGGACGAGGACATTGACGAGGCCGCCACGCGAATTTTGCACGACCTCACCGGCCTCGACAACGTGTTCTTGGACCAACTGAAAACCTTTGGCCGGGTCGACCGACATCCCTTGGGCCGCGTCGTGACCACCGCCTTCTACTCGCTCATCAACCAAACCAAGTACAATCCCCGGCCTGCCTCGTGGGCGGTGAAGGCGCGCTGGAAGTCGCTGAGCGACCTCGAAGAAATGGCCTTTGACCACCGGGAGTTGCTGCAAACCGCCCTCGACGCCCTTCAGCGCCAGGTGCGGCAGCACCCCATCGGATTTGAGTTGCTGCCCGAAGAGTTCACGCTCGCCCAGCTGCAAACGCTCTACGAGGCCGTGCTCAACACGCAGTTCGACAAAGCGAACTTCCGCAAGAAAATCCTGAGCATGGAAGTGCTCAAACCCCTCGACAAAACCCAGCAAGCGGTGCGCCACCGCCCCGCGCGCCTGTACCGATTCGACACCCAGCGCTACACGTCGCTGGCGAAGCAGGGGTTCTTATTTGAGCTCTAAGGGTCCTCAGGACCCGTGTGGCACGGCACTTGAGTACCTTCGCGGCGTGCCTCGCGTCAAGTTGTTCCTCTTAGTACTGCTGTGCAGCAGCCTCGCCGCCTTCGGCCAATCGGAGGCGGACTCCCTGCGCAACGTCAACCTCGACGCCGTACTGGTCGTGGCGGAGCCGATTGACAAAGCCTACGAAGTGCTGCGCGAGGCAGGGCGGCGCAACGCCCCTCTTCCCAGCTTTCAGTGCAGCACGGCAGTCAAGTCGAGTATAGGTTCGGGGCGCGGAATCCAGCTCCGCGAGGCCCTGAGCACCAGCCTCTTTGCGGCGCCCGACCGCTACAGCGAGCGCATTTACCTGGCTGACGAACATACCACGAGTGGCGGACTTAGCGACGGCCGCAGCGTGCAGATGCAATTCAACGTAGGCCGCGACGAGGGTGCGGCGCCGCAGGAGCGGTTTCAAGCGTTAGGGAAGCATTTTTTTGAGTCCTACCCCGACGGAAACTTTGACTTGTACGCTCCCAGTATTGAGCTGCCTCGGCTCATGTCGGCGCCTATTCCGTCCCCGTTGGCGGCCGATGCCGCCCTGCAGTACAAAGCCCGCGTGCTCCATGCCCAGGCGGTGGACGGTTCGGTCCTGTGGACCATTGCCATCGAGCCCCGCGGGGCAGCCGGCGCTGGGTTGCGCGGAACCCTCGTCATCGACGACCGCACCTACACGTTGGTTTCGGCGGACGTCGAGCTTCCGGTTGCGTCGCTCGCCCGCTTTCGTTCGGCACGCGTGCACCAAACCTATGCCCTGGTTGATGGACGTTCCGTAGCCACCTCGCGGAGCTTCAGCCTATTGGATGCCGTAGGCGACACCGCCCGCACCGAAATCCGCCACAGCGCGTACCTATTTGACGTCGACTTTCGGCCCCGCGATCTAGGCTTGGCTGCCGTGGAGTACAGTCCTGAAGCATTTAAAGCGGATCCAAGTGTTTGGGCTTCCGCTCGGACCATCGCCTTGTCGCCTGGCGAGGCCAAGCACATCACTTATCAGGATAGCTTGACGCTGTACTACGATTCCGACCGGTACAAAGACAGCGTCGATGCGGAGTACAACAAATTTCACTGGTGGGAACCGCTCGTCGCTGGCGTCGGCTACCGTTCGACGCGCAAAGGCTACAGCTGGTTTGTACTGCCCATCGTGGCCCAGATGCGCTTTTTTGGCGTGGGCGGATACCGGCACAACCTCGGTGGCAGCTTCAGCCGCACCTTTTCGAGCCAGCAGCGGCTTGAAGTAGACGGAAACCTCGACTACGGAATCGTCAACCAAGACGTCCGAGGCGACCTCACGGCGACCTACCTATACAACCCGCGCCGCTTTGCGGCGCTCCGCCTCTCGCTCGGCGACAATTATGACTTTGTCAACACCTACGAGCCGATTTTGGGCACGTTTGCCCGCGGAAACTACGTCCGCAAAACGTTTTTTGAAGGCTCCCACCGCATCGAGCTCGCCAATGGCCTCTACCTGCGCACCTCCTTTGACTTCTCGCGCCGCCAGGCCATCACCGACCTCAAGCTCGAGGATTGGTCCAACGAGCTCTTTGGGGAGCTCAACGCCCCTACGCCCTTTCGCACTTACACCATCGCCTTGGTAGGGGCCGACTTGAGCTACACGCCGGGGCAGCGCTACGTCCTGAAGGGTCCGCGCAAAATCGCCCTGGGCAGTACGTGGCCCACCTTCTCGCTTCAGGCCCGCCAGGGCATTCCCGGCCTTTTGGGCGGAATGGTCAACTTCACCTCGCTGCGCTTCAACGCCAAGGACTTTAGGCAGTCCCGCTTTTGGGGCACCACCCACTGGAACGCGGGCTTTGGCACCTTCCTCGCCAAGGAACTCGATTCGATCCGGTTCATCGAGCATCGGTTCTTTCGCGGTTCCGACCAACTCCTGTTGAGCAACCCCACGACCAGCCTTCAAGCGCTGGACTCGACCTACCACACCGCCCGCCCTTGGGTTGAAGCCTACCTCATTCACCACTTTGACCGCTCGCTGCTGGACCGCATTCCGCTCGTGCGCGCCCTGCACCTCGTGCCCGCTGTGGGGGGCGGCATGGTCTACGTCGCCGAGGCCAAGGTGTTCCACGCTGAGGTCTATGGCGGACTCGAGCTCCCCATTCGCCTCTGGGACCAGCGCGCCCGCATCGGCGCCTACCGCGTCTGGACCAACCGCGGAACTCCCGAAGTTCCTGGATTCCGGCTCAAAATCGGCATGGACTTTTACGACAGCTACCGGGGGCGCTGGAACTATTAGCGAGGTTCGCTCGTTGGCTGACCGTTACTTGCTGCTGGTTTCTAGTTACCGCGCAGCGGCTTTAGCCCCGAAGGGGCCCTAGCGCGAAGCGCCCTAGCGCGCAGCGCAGCAAGCAACGAGAAACAAGTAACCGCGCGCAGCGCCGAAAGCGCGAAGCGCCAAGCGCAGCGTAATTTTTAAGACCTTTGCGCGACTAAACGCACCGACGTGCAACCCATCATCACCAATCCGCATCTCCATCTTATGAAACACGCTACACTCCTTGCCCTTTTTGGACTTTTTACGGGTACCGTGGCCAACGCCCAGTCGGTGTACCAAGTTGACCTTAAGGCCGACGGAGCGACCGTGGAGCACCGTGGATTTGCGGCACCTGATGCGAACCTTGCCGACGGTTTTTCGGCGACCTACCACCTGCCCAAAACGGTACCGGGCACCTATGCCACCTTGGACTACGGCCGGTTTGTTACCGACTTCACGGCGGTTGACGCTCGGGGCAACGCCCTCAAAGTCAAAAAGATGGGCAACAACAGCTGGGAAGTCCGCGGTTCTTCCGCACCCGTGGCCGTGCGCTACACCGTGGCCAGCATCATGGAGCTGAAGGTGAAAAAAGACAAGATTTTTGAACCCGCCAGCACGTTTCATGACGACCAAAAAGGGTCGGTGCTGAACGGCGGCGGAGTCTACGGCTTCTGGACCGGCCAAGAGCGCGGACCGGTCACCGTGGATCTGGGCACGCCCCAGGGTTGGTTTGCCGCCACGTCGCTCGAAGGCGAGGTCTTGGGCGACCGCACCAAGCTGGTTGCCCAAAGCTACCATGCGCTACTCGACAATCCGGTGCTGCTCACCAAGCCCGATACCGCGGGGTTTTGGGTGGCCAATACGCGGGTAACCGTTGCGGTTTTGGACCTGAACGGCACGGCGCGTGCCGCCGAGTTCAAGCGCGAACTCGAGGCCGACATGGCCGCGGTCGCGCGCTTCTTGCCACAGCTTCCGGTAGACCGCTACACCTTTTTGACCATGGTCGGCGACTTTCGCTGGGCGGGCGACATTTTGTTCAGCGGCAAGCCCAGCGTGGGCGGAATCCTCAAGGTGGTCCGCGCCCTGAGCCAGCAAGGCTTTGGCGCCCTGGAACACAACACTTCGTCGGTGTACTACCTCGGCGACTTTGGTTCGGGCGAGCGCATGCCAGATGAACTCCGCGTCGAAAAACAGCTCCTCGACGCCGCCGTCCACGAATTCATGCACATCATCACGCCCTTGGGCCTTCATGCGCCGGCCATTCACGATTTTGACTACGCCAATCCGACCATGAGCCAGCACCTGTGGCTGTACGAAGGCGTCACCGAGTACTTTGCCCAGCTGATTCGCTACCAGGGCGGACGCCTCACCGAAAAAGAGTACCTCGACGCGATGCGCGGCAAGTTGATTCAAGGCGAGAAGTTCCCCAACCGCAAGTTCAGCTTCACCGAAATGTCGCGCAACGTGCTCGACAAGCCCTACAAAGATGCCTACCTGCACGTGTACGACCGCGGCGCGGTGATGGCTTGGTTGATCGACGCCCAGATTCGGGGCGCCCACGACGGGCAGCGGACGCTCATCGACGTGATCATGGCCCTGCACGCCCAGTACGGACCGGACCGCGCGTTTGACGAGGCCGGGTTCTTTGACGCCTTCTGCGAAGTGGCGGAGGTCCCGGGGCTCCGCGCGTTTTTTGCCCGGCACGTGGAAGGCCGCCAACCGCTGCCCTACGCCGACGCGCTGAAGCTAGTGGGCCTCGAGTACCGCGCTCAAGGCAGCGAAGTCAAGGCGCTGAATCCGCTGGAAGCGGGCAAAAACGACCTCAAGGTCAAGTCGAGCAACCTTGGAATGAACCGAGTGGTTAAAAAAGTTGGACCCAACGAGTGGGCCGGACTCAAGGCGGGCGACGAAGTGGCCATGAAGGACCTCGTGGCGGCACGCGATTCAGCTGTCGACGGCATGATGAAGCTGCCGGTTACCCGGGGCGGAACCCAGGTGGTCTTGGACGTTCCTGTGAAAACCGAGACGGTGACGCGTCCGCACCAGCTCACCGTGGTTGACCAACTGCGGTGGAACGCGTTCACGACGAGGCCCTAGCCAGTAGCTAGCGTCTGGCAACTAGGTATTAGCTAGGCCCACACCACCTTTTCTGCCCGCGCCGCCACGCCGTGCACGAGGTCGTGGTAGACTTTTTCGACCTGGTTGCGCTTGATTTTCAGGCTCGGCGTGATGAATCCGTTGTCGACTTCCCAGCGTTCCCGAACGACGATGAGCTGGGCGAGGCGCTCGTGCTGCGGAAGCTCGCGGTTGATGGCGTCAAGCAGCTGCTGAAGGCGGGACTCGACAACTTCGCGGGCCTGAGTGAGCGCGTGCTCGGTGAGCACCGCCAAGGCCACGGGCTGCGGAAGGTTGACGCCAAAAAGGCAGACCTGCTCGACCTCGTCGGCCTCCATGATGCGGCCCTCGATCGGTGCCGGCGCCACGTACTTGCCCTTGGCCGTCTTGAAAATGTCTTTGATGCGGCCCGTAATGAAGAGGTAGCCGTCCTCGTCGAAGCGTCCGACGTCGCCCGTGTGCAGGGCGCCGCCGCGAAAGAGTTCGGCCGTCAGCTCGGGCTCGCGGTAGTAGCCCTGGGTGTTGGTCGGGCTCTCCAAGAGGATTTCGTCGCCCTCTCCGAGGGTCACCCGCGTGCCCGCAAAGGGCTGGCCGACGCTTCCTATGCGGACGTTCCCGCGGAAGTTCACGGTGGTGATGCCGAGGTTTTCGGTCATGCCGTAGACCTCTTGAATCACAATGCCCAGGCTGGCAAACTCCTCGATGAGCGAGGCGCGAATGGGGGCGGCGCCGCTCAGCACCAAGCGCGCCCGGGACAGTCCGAGCTTTTTGCGCAGGACGGGGGCCAAGGCCCGGCGCAGCCAGGCCGCGGGCAGCTTGCGGTGCAGGGTTTCGCCGAACTTTTCCCAAATCCGCGGAACCGCCAAAAACACCGTCGGCTGCGCCCGTTCGAGGTCCGCGGCAAACGTTTCAAGCGACTGCACGAAGTGCACACGCCCCGTGAGGTAGACGCCGGCGGCCGAGATGATCATGCGTTCCGCCACATGGCAGAGCGGCAGGTAGCTCAAAAACACCTCCTGGTGCAAAAAACTGAACTGCGTCAAAATGATGCGAAACGCTTCCTGGAAGTTTCGGTAGCTGTGCATCACGCCCTTGGGCATTCCGGTGGTGCCCGAAGTGTAGATGATGGTCATCAGGTCGTCGGGGTGCAGGGTCGGAAACACCGCCCCTGGGTCGCCCATCGCGCAAACCTCTTCCCAGCTGCGGGCGTCGGCGCGCTGGTGGTCCGGGGTGGTGACGACCTCGATGCCTTCGGGTACGCATTCGCGGTAGCGCCCCGCGTCGTCGAGCTTGCCGAGCACCACGACTTTGGACTCGGAATGCTCCAGAACCGCCCGCGCCGTGGGCCCGTCGATCGTGGGGTAGATGGGCACCGAAACGGCTCCGGCCAGCGACACCGCGTAGTCGTAAATGAGCCAGTGGGCGGAATTTTTGCCGATCAGGGCCACCCGATCGCCCGGCGCGACGCCCAAGGCGTAGAGTCCGCGGGCGAAGCGCTGCGCCTCGGCGTAGGCCTCGGCGTGCGTCATTTGAATGCGGCCGCCGTCGACGGGCTGGTCCAAAAACAAGCGGGTGGGGAAGGTCTGGGCGTTCCACGCCAGCTGCTCGGGCATCAGCCGGCTGGCGCGGTCGGGCGTCAGGTGCTGCAGGCCTTTTTCGGGCACAAATCCCTCGAGCGGACCCAGAATTTCGAGCACCCGGGCGTCCGTGGCCTCCTTGGTGTCCAACGGCATCATGGGCGCGCTGATGCTCACCATTTTGCGTCCCGCGTCGATTCCGATCACGACAATCGGAACCCCCGCCGCCTTGGCGATCTCGTAGTAGCCGCTGCGCAACCCGTCCACTTTGGCGCGCGTGCCTTCGGGGGCTAGCGCGAGGCAAAAGTTAGGGTCGCTTCGAAAGTGTTCCACCACCTGGCCCACGACGCCTCCCGCGGCGTGCTGGTCGACGGGGATTCCGCCCAATTGGCGCAAAAACCAGCCTTGAATTCCGCGAAAAAGCGGCTTTTTGCCCAGCACGTGCAGGTGGTGCAGGCCCAAATCTTCGCGAATGCAGAGTCCGGTCCAAAAATCCCGGCTGTGGGTGTGCGGACCGAACACGAGTACGTACTGGCGCAGTCCTGTGGGAAACGAATCGCGGTACTCCCAACCGCGCTTGGCCAGACGGCCGCGCAAAAAGCTGAATTTCATAGTTCCCAAGATAGAAAAACGTTTGAATTTAACCGTTTGGTTACATTAGCGTCGCCTAAACACTTTAAACGCTTCAAACGCATGATCCGCACCGCCATCCTCCTCGGCCTAACCCTTATTGGCGCCGTCGCCTGGTCCTGGTTCTACAGCCCCGCGCTCGAGCCCGAGCAGACGGAACTCCTCCGCAACTTGGTGGCCATTTGGGCCGGATTCACTGCCTATACCTACCTCGCTGGGGTGCTGACCGGCAACCACAGCCAAGTCGACCGCCTGTGGAGCACCGTGCCCATCGTCTACGCCGTCTACGCCGCGTGGTTCACCGGATGGGATCCGCGCGCCACCCTCATGGCCGGACTCGTAGGCCTCTGGGGCGCCCGCCTGACCTTCAACTTCGCGAGGCGCGGGGGCTACAGCTGGCTCCCCTGGAAGGGCGAAGAGGACTACCGCTGGGAAGTTTTGCGCCAAATGGCTCCGCTCAACCGCCCCGTGGTCTGGCAAATCTTTCACCTGCTCTTCATCTGCGTCTACCAAATGGGCCTGATCCTGCTCTTCACCCTGCCGATCGCCTACGCCTGGCGTCCGAGTGGCGGAACCAGCGTGCTCACCACCCTCGACGCCCTGCTTGCCCTCGCCATGATTGCCCTCATCGCCCTTGAATTCGTGGCGGACCAACAGCAATGGAACTTCCAGCGCGAAAAGCACCGCCGCCTCGCCGCGGGCGAAGACCTCGGACCCGTCTACGGCAAAGGCTTCGTGCACACCGGCCTCTGGGGCCGTTCGCGCCACCCGAACTACGCCTGCGAGCAGTCCATCTGGGTGGTCTTTTACCTCTTCACCGGCGCCGCCACCGGCGAATGGCTCAACGCCAGCATCGTCGGCTGCATCTTGCTCATCTTCCTCTTCCACGGAAGCGCCAACTTCAGCGAAGGCATCAGCGCCGGCAAGTACCCGGACTACGCGGACTACGTGAAAAAAGTTCGTCGGTTTATCTAGCACGGCAGCTCGCTTCGCTCGCAAGATGCGGGTAGCGGGCAACTCGTGGCAAGATCGGAGCAATCACCCTCATCCGTTCATTCGGATATATCCGGATTTTACTTTTTCGCTCCGCAAGCGAACCACGCATCAGACACATATTCAAGACATTACGCTTGAAACCCGTTTAGAGTTTAGCGCCCTAACTGCCATTTGCCCCGAGACCGCCTCGCCAACTAGCTCACCAGCCAGTAGTACCACGGAATCCCCAGCGTCATGTTGACCGGGAAGGTCAGGGCGAGCGCCATGGGGAGGTAGATTCCGGGGTTGGCCTCAGGCAAGGCAATGCGCATGGCGGCGGGCACCGCAATGTAGCTGGCACTGGCCGCCAAGACGCTCAGCATGAATCGGGCTTCGGCCGGCGCCCCCGTGACCGACGACAGCAGGGCCATGAGGGTTCCGTTGACGAGCGGAAGCAGCAGCGCCAAGGCAAACGGCTGCCATCCCGCGCCCCAAAGGGCCTTGAGGTTGCGGCCGCTCGAAAGGCCCATGTCGAGCAAAAAGACCGCCAGAAATCCCTTGAACAGGTCGTTGGTGAACGGCCGGATGCCCTCCGCCTGGGCGTCGTCGGTGACGAATCCCACCAAAAGGCTGCCGAGCACGAGGACCACCGACCCGTTGGTCAGGGCGTGTCGGAGCCAGGATCCGGTTCCGCCCGAAGCCCCCGCGCGGCGAGCCAGCCAAAGGCCCACAACGATCGCAGGCGCCTCCATAAAGGCCATCACGGCGACGAGGTAGCCCGGCAAGTGCAGGCCCATGCGCTCCAAAAAGGTGCCCGCGGCCACAAAGGTCACTGCGCTCACGGAACCGTAGGCGGCGGCGACCGCTCCGGCATTGGCCACCCCCAGCGAGCGGCGGGCCAGCCAAAAGACGTAGACCGGAACGAGCATGGACGAGGCTAAGGCCAAACCGAACACGGCGGTGCTGTCGGGGCGCAGGGTTTCGTGGGCCAGTTCCTGACCGCCCCTGAATCCGATGGACAGCAGCAGGTAGATCGAGATGAACTTGGACGAGGTGGGCGGAAGCTCCAGATCGCTGCGAATCAAGGCGGCGGCGATTCCGAGCAAGAAAAAGAGCAGCGCCGGGCTGGTAAAGTTCTCGAGGAGTAAACTCATGCGGTAGGATTAAAAAGACAGGGCTGACCGGGTGCCGAAGGGGCCCAGAGGCGCTGGTCCGCGTGGAAGGCTTCGCATCCGTTGACGTAGGTGGCGACGACGCGGCTGCGAAAGCGCTTGCGCTCCCACGGCGACCAGCCGCAGGCGTAGTAGCTGGTGTCGGGGCGCACTTCGGTTCCGCCGAGGGGGTCGACCAAGACAAAGTCGGCCCAGCAGCCGGGGTCGAGGTAGCCCCGCTCGCGCAGCCCGAAGTGGTCGGCCACGCCGTGGCTGGTGAGCTGCACGAGCTGGGAGAGCGTCCACTCGCCGTCGTGGACCCACTCGAGGGCCTGGACCAAAAGGTGCTGCACTGAAGGCGCGCCGGAGCAGCCGCAGGCGTAGGGTCCGCCCTTCTCGCTCCAGCGGTGCGGAGCGTGGTCCGTGGCCAGCGTGGCCATCCATCCGCGGGCGGCCGCCTGGCGCAGGTAGTCGCGGTCGGTGCTGGACTTGACCGACGGATTCCAACGTATGGCCGCGCCCAAGCGTCCGTAGTCTCCCTGGCTAAAGGTCGCGTGGTGGACGCAGAGCTCGGCGGTAACACGCTGACCTTCAGCGGCTGCGGCGCGAATCAACTGCACCTCGCGAGCCGTAGAAACATGTAAAACGTGTACGGGTCGCGGAACAGACCGCTGCACCTCGAGCACCCGTTGCGTGGCGGTAACGCAGGCCTCCTCGTCGCGTATCTGGCTGTGGGCCCGAATCGGAAGTTCCGCCCCAAAATTTCGCTGGGCCTTGATCAGCTGCTGCTGGATGCGCTCCTCGTCTTCGCAGTGGAGCGCCAGCATTTTGGGCACCTCGAGCAGTACGCTTTCGAGCACCTCAGGACGGTTGCACAGCAAAACATCCCGTTCCTGCATATACAGCCCGTCGTCGGTGTAGCCGGGAATTTGC